>NZ_JBOGBT010000064.1:0-96971 GCF_051656365.1 Silvania sp.
TGCAGCACGCCTTTCGCGTCGTAACCGGCCAGCAGACCGATCGCCAGCCCCATCACAAACCCGACGGTGACCGGCTCGCCAAAGGGTCCGAAGCGTTTCTGCACGTCGTCGGCATTAAAATGGATGCGGTTAAGCCCAGGGATTTTTTCGATGATCGTATCGACCAGCACCGCGATCGGCCCGAGGTAAGCGGAGGAACCGTGAGGGATGGCAATGCCGTCGAGGCCGAAAAAGTCTCGCGTGTCTTTGGCAAACCAGTCGCCCAGCTTGTAGACAAACGCCGCGTGCACCACCACGCCGAGGATCCCCAGCCAGTACGAGCCGGTCGCCAGATGCAGCATCGCGCCGGTAAAGGTCATGTGCCAGATATTCCAGATATCGACGTTCACCACTCGCGTCATGCGGGTCACCAGCATCAGGATATTCACCCCGATGGCAATGGGAATGGCGACCAGCGCAATCTGCGAGGCCCAGGTCATCGGCGACGATCCCGGCCAGCCCACGTCCACCACGTGCAGGTTAATCTGGAACTGTTCCGCCATCGCTTTGGCGGCGGGTCCGATGGAGTCGAGCATCAGGCCGATCACCAGCCCAATCCCGACAAAACCGATCCCGATATGCAGCCCCGATTTAAAGCAGTCGCCGAGCTTCATCCCCAGCAGCTTCGAGAAGATGATGATCACTAAAGGCAGCATCACCGTCGGCCCCAAATCGAGGATATAACGCATGATTTCGTTAAACATGGCCTTACCCCTTGAGGATGGTCAGGATTTTTTGCTGCAGGGCTTCAATACCTACACCGGAGATAAACGGCATCCCGTGTACCACCGGAATATCGCCAAAGGTGCGGTCAACCTTCGCGGTGGTGCAGATCAGATCCGCCCCGTCCATGTAGGTTTCGATCTCATTGACCCGACACTGCACCAGATCGAGGGTGATATGGTGGGCATCGCACAGCTCTTTGATCTCTTCTGCGGCCATGGTCGAGGTCGCAACGGCACCGCCACAGGCAACAATCACTTTACGTTTCATAGGGTACTCCTTCTTATTATTGGTGTGTTTATGAGGCCTGTTTGCAGGGTTCAGCGGTCAGGATAGATTCCTGAAACAGTGCCGCCAGCTGGTGGTCAGGCGCGGCAAGCAGCGCCGTAAGCGTGGCTGGGTTCTGTAGTTCACTAAATAACCGACGCAGCAGGGTGAGCTGCGCCGCAGGGTTTTCAACGATCAGCGCGATGATAAGTGACACGGCGATCTCCGCATCATCGTCTGCCTGTTGAAAATTCACCGGGTGGTCCGGACGAATCAGGTAAATGGCCGGTTCTTTCGCGTGGATGGCCTCGCAGTGCGGAATGGCAACCGCATGCTGCTCCAGGGCAATGCCGGTGGGGAAGAACGCTTCCCTTTCCAGCAGCGCGGCAGGGTACGTGGCATGAACCACCCCTTTCGCCAGCATCTCTTCGCCAATATGGGCCAGCGCCTGCTGGCAGGTGGCGAAGGCAATGCCGGTACGGACAAACAGTTTGCTCATGGGTTCTCCGGTTTTCAGGCAGCGTCAGGGGCGCAGCCGTAGCGGTAGGCGCGCAGCACGTCCTGGATTTTATCGAGGATAAGATCCTGCGGCGTGGCCGCGAGCGTCTGGGCGGTTAAGCGTTCAAACTGCACCGGCAGGTACTGGCTGACAAGCCCCAGCGGCAGGGTCAGGTTGCCGAGGTTGGCGATCAGTTTATCCACGCTCTGGCGAATGCGCGGGTGCGGCCAGTAATAGCGAATGCGGTCCGACAGGCTAAAGTGAATATCCACCATCGCCTGACTCCAGGTCGGGCGATAGTATTTTTTCCAGTAATCCGGTTCGTTCAGCATGACTTCATCGATCACCTCCAGCACCCGGCTGCGGTTTTCCGGGGCGATGAGGGCCTCTTCCATCTGCGCGAGGGCAAAAATCGCTTCGCGCAGGGCGAAGGTGAGGGCCGGGCCAACCTTCAGGATTGCAAAGTGATCGCGCACCAGCGCCCGGTATGCCTGGCGTGACTGGTAGTCGGTGGAGTGTGCTTCGTAGACCATTGGGGTCTGGCGGATCCAGCCCGACAGCGCTTCGGCAGCGTGCGGCTGATAGTGTATAATCTGCGTATGGTCGAACTCCACACCGGGCTGCACGACGATGCCGATGACGCGCTCCATCGCTGCATCCAGCCCCAGAGCGTGAAATGCCTGCTGGTGGGTTTCCAGTGTGCGGACGGCATCCTCCACCCGGGTGACGTGCACGCTGTCGATGCTGCCGGCTTCCCCGCCCGGGACCGGTACTTCGGTGCCAATCACGTAGGTCAGCGCCGCTTTTTGCGCATCAGTGGCGGTCTCTTCCGCAGCCTGACATAAGCGCGCTGCCCGCTGGGCCACCACGACGGGATCCAGCGGCACCGGATCGTCGGCGCAGGACATCGACGCATCAAGATGGATCTTGCTAAAGCCTGCCGCTACGTAAGCCTCGATCAGCGCAACGGCTTTCTCCATTGCCGCCTCTGCGGGTTCGTTCTGCCAGCAGTTAGGCCCCAGATGATCGCCGCCGAGGATCAGTCGTTCCGTGGGAAAACCCACTCTGGCGGCAATGGTCAGCACGAAATCGCGGAAGTCGGCAGGCTTCATGCCGGTATAGCCGCCAAATTGATTGACCTGATTGGACGTCGCTTCAATCAGCACTTTATTGTCGGTCGGCAGGTCGAAGCGCAGGGCGGCTTCAATCACCAGCGGATGCGCTGAACAGACCGAACAAATCCCGAGATGCTCTCCCGCCTTGTGACGGGCAATAATATTTTTCACCGTTTCCTCCGGTTAGCGTGGTTTACAGTTTGCCTTCACAGCCGCAGTCATTAATGACTTTGCGTACCACCTCTTTCATGGCGGCTTTGGCGGGGATCATGTAGTGGCGTGGATCGCTGGCATCAGGATGGACGGCCAGGTAGGTTTTCAGCGCGTCAGAGAAAGCGATTTTCAGCTCCGTGGCGACATTAACTTTGCAAATACCCAGACCGATTGCGCGGCGAATGTCGGCCGTCGACAGGCCCGACGCGCCGTGCAGTACCAGTGGGACATCAACCTGATTGCGGATTTCCGCCAGGCGCTCAAAATCGAGTTTTGGCGTGGCGGTATAGAGACCATGGGCGGTGCCGATGGCGACGGCAAGGGAGTCGATGCCGGTGAGCGTGACGAATTCCCGGGCCTGCTGTGGATGGGTATACAGCGCATCTTTGCTGTCGACCACCAGGTCATCTTCCTGACCGCCGAGACGCCCTAGCTCCGCTTCGACGCTAACGTCATAGCGATGGCAGTAGTCTGCGACCCGTTTCACCAGCGCGACGTTGTCGGCAAACGGCAGGTGGGAGCCGTCGATCATCGCCGAGCGTATTCCCGCCTGCACTTTCTGCGCGATATCGTCGAAATCTTCATGATGATCGAGGTGGATCGCCAGCGGCTGGTTGTACGTTTTCGCCAGATCGCCGGCGATGGCAATAATGTTGCCGGTACCGGCGTAGCTGAAGGTACCCGGCGTGCCGGCAACAATCAGCGGGGAACGCAGCTCGGCTGCCGTTTCCACCACCACCTGCAGTGTTTCAAGGTTGTGAATATTGAACGCCGGAACGGCATAACCGCCGTATCGGGCCTTCGTCAGCATCGCTTTGGTCGAAATGATGTACATCCTTCCTCCGAAACCTTTCGTTTATTTACTTCGAAAGAAGATATAGTGTTTCGGAATGCTTTTTTGTGATTGGTATCGTAAAAACGAAAGAATCGAAAGTGAAAGGAAGGTTGCGAAAGAATGAAAGGCAAAAAAAAAGCATGGCCGAAGCCATGCTAAAGGAGGTTTACAGCATTATCAGGTCACAGGTGCCGGGTTAAATACCGCCAGCTGGTTGTGAAGTCCCCATTGATCCGAGAAGGTTTTCTTACGTCCGCTCGCCACATCCAGAATGAAGTGGAACAGCTTCCAGCCCACGTCCTCGATGCTCTCTTCGCCGGTGGCGATGGTGCCTGCGTTGATGTCCATCAGATCATACCAACGGTTGGCAAGTTCAGTGCGGGTCGCCATTTTGATAACCGGCACCGCCATCAGGCCGTACGGCGTGCCGCGACCGGTGGTGAACACCTGGACGGTGATCCCGGAGGCCACCTGCTGGGTGCCGCAGACAAAATCGCTGGCCGGGGTGGCAGCATAAATCAGGCCGCGTTTGGTTGGCCGTTGGCCCGGTGAAAGCACTTCGACGATAGGGCTCTGGCCGGATTTGGCAATCGATCCCAGCGCTTTTTCCACCACGTTGGCCAGGCCGCCTTTCTTGTTGCCTGGAGACGGGTTAGCACTGCGGTCGGTCTTGCCCATGTCGAGATAGTTGTCGTACCAGGCCATCTCTTCCAGCAGGCGTTTACCCACCTCTTCGTTGATGGTGCGCGGGGTTAACAGATGGATGGCGTCGCGCACTTCGGTCACTTCCGAGAACATCACCGTGGCGCCGCAGCGCACAAACAGGTCGGAGGCATAGCCCACCGCCGGGTTAGCCGTCACGCCGGAGAAGGCGTCGCTGCCGCCGCACTGGGTACCCACTACCAGCTCTGATGCCGGGCAGGTTTCACGCTTGCGCTGGTTCAGCTTCGCCAGATGACGTTCCGCAACCTGGAGGATGTCATCCACCATCGAGCGGAAGCCGACGTGCTGCTCATCCTGCAGACGCACAATGCTGGCGCTGTCTGCCGGGATCGCCTGCACGTCTTCAGTGCCCTGCAGCAGTTTTTCGGGCTGGAGTTTTTCGCAGCCGAGGCCCACCACCATCACTTCGCCGCCGAAGTTTGGGTTCAGGGCGAGGTTGTGGATGGTGCGGATCGGCACAATCGCCGCCGGGGCGTTAATCGCTACGCCACAGCCGTAAAGGTGGTTCAGGCCGACGACGCCGTCGACGTTCGGGTATTGTGGCAGCAGATCGCGCTCGATGATCTTCACCACATAGTCGACTACACCGGCGACGCAGTGCACGCTGGTGCTGATGCCCAACAGGTTTTTGGTGCCGACGCTGCCGTCCGCATTGCGGTAGCCTTCAAAGGTGTAACCTTCGAGCGCAGGCAGCGCTTCCGGCACGCGGGTTGCCAGCGGCAGGGTATTGAGCGGCGGGGCTTCCGGCAGCGAGACCAGCGATTCGTCAATCCAGCTGCCCTGCGGGATCGCGCGCACCGCGTAACCGATCACTTCGCCGTAACGCACGATTTCGCCATGTTGGGCAATATCGACCAGCGCCACTTTATGACCTTGTGGAATATGCTCGATAAGTTCGAGTCCGTCCGGGAAACGCGTTCCGGCTTTTAACCCATGATCATTAACAATAATCGCCACGTTATCGGTCTCATGCACCTTAATATAAAACGCGGTTGGCGACTCTTGTCGAATTTCGATATCGGCCATTTTCCAGTATTCTCCAACAAGTGGTAGATAATTAATGTGTAAAAGAGTGCGTATATTTTCTTGTGGTCGGAAATAAAGACTCTGCTCAGTGGAATAAAGAATGTCAGGCGCGGCGAATTGAAAACGTGATCAAGATCACTCATTTTTGACATCAGATCCCGCCAGGGCAGGGCAATGCATAAATCTGTGCATCAGCGCCCAGGGGTTTGTGCATATGCTCAAAATATTATTGTTACAACCCTCTAAGATTGAGCAATGCAACAGTGCGGAGGGTAGGGGTGTTGATTATACTCAATAACGATTTCAATGCGTCTGGTTAATTACCTGATATTGCCTGCTATCGATAAATAATCAGGAATGCCTCTTTCTTAAAATAATAAAAATAACGACATCGATGTGCCAGAGGAAATAAAAATGTTGCTGGATACTACCGTGAGTGCAAAAAAGGGTACACCTACCCGCTACCTGATTCTGTTAATTATCTTTATTGTTACTGCGGTCAATTACGCCGACCGCGCGACGCTCTCTATTGCCGGTACGGCAGTGGCCGAAGAGCTGCATTTAAGCGCGGTGGAGATGGGGTATATCTTCTCCGCCTTCGGCTGGGCCTACCTGCTGATGCAGATCCCCGGCGGCTGGCTGCTGGATAAGTTTGGGTCGAAAAAGGTCTATACCTACAGCCTGTTCTTCTGGTCGCTGTTTACCTTCCTGCAGGGCTTTGTCGACTTCGTCCCGCTGGCGTGGGCCGGTATCTCCATGTTCTTTATGCGCTTTATGCTGGGCTTCTCCGAAGCGCCGTCGTTCCCGGCCAACGCCCGTATTGTGGCGGCCTGGTTCCCGACCAAAGAGCGCGGCACCGCATCGGCGATTTTTAACTCCGCCCAGTACTTCTCGCTGGCGCTGTTCTCTCCGCTGCTCGGCTGGCTGACCTTTGCCTGGGGTTGGGAGCATGTCTTTACCGTGATGGGTGTGATTGGCTTTGTGCTGACCGGCCTGTGGGTGAAGTTAATCCATAACCCAACCGATCATCCGCGGATGACTGCCGAGGAGCTGCAGTTCATCAAGGACGGCGGCGCGGTTGTCGACATGGATCATAAAAAGCCGGGCGATAAAGCGGCAAGCGGTCCTAAGCTGCATTACATCAAACAATTACTGTCGAACCGCATGATGCTGGGCGTGTTTTTCGGTCAATATTTTATCAACACCATCACCTGGTTCTTCCTCACCTGGTTCCCGATTTATCTGGTGCAGGAAAAGGGGATGTCGATTCTGAAGGTCGGTCTGGTGGCTTCGATTCCGGCGCTGTGTGGTTTTGCCGGTGGTGTACTGGGCGGCGTGTTCTCCGATCATCTGATCAAGAAAGGCAAGTCGATTACCCTGGCGCGTAAGCTGCCGATTGTGCTCGGCATGTTGCTGGCATCCACCATTATTCTGTGTAACTACACCAACAACACTGCGCTGGTAGTGGCCCTGATGGCGCTGGCATTCTTCGGTAAAGGTTTTGGTGCCCTGGGCTGGCCGGTGATTTCCGATACCGCGCCAAAAGAGATTATCGGCCTGTGCGGCGGTGTGTTTAACGTCTTTGGCAACGTAGCGTCAATCGTCACGCCGTTGGTGATTGGCTATCTGGTCAGCGAACTGCACTCGTTCAACGCAGCGCTGGTCTTCGTAGGGTGTTCAGCGCTGATGGCGATGTTCTGCTACCTGTTCGTAGTGGGCGACATCAAACGTATGGAATTGCAGAAATAAGCAAAGGTATAAACGATGAGTAACGATATTTTCCCGAACAAATTTAAAGCGGCCCTCGCGGCAAATCAGATTCAGATCGGCTGCTGGTCCGCACTGGCAAGCCCAATCAGCACCGAAGTGCTGGGGCTGGCAGGTTTTGACTGGCTGGTGCTGGACGGTGAACATGCTCCGAACGACGTCACCACGTTTATTCCGCAGCTGATGGCGCTGAAAGGCAGCAACAGCGCGCCAGTGGTTCGCGTCCCGACCAATGAGCCGGTGATCATCAAGCGCCTTCTGGATATCGGCTTCTACAACTTCCTGATCCCGTTTGTGGAAAACGTGGAAGAGGCGGTGCAGGCGGTGGCGTCCACCCGCTATCCACCGGAAGGGATCCGCGGCGTGTCGGTTTCCCATCGCGCCAATATGTTTGGCACTGTGCCGGACTACTTCGCTCAGTCGAACAAGAACATCACCATCCTGGTCCAGATTGAAAGCCAGCAGGGCGTGGACAACGTTGATGCAATTGCCGCCACTGACGGCGTAGACGGCATCTTCGTCGGCCCTAGCGACCTGGCGGCGGCCTTTGGCCACCTCGGCAATGCCAACCACCCAGAGGTGCAGCGCGCCATTCAGCATATTTTTGCCCGCGCGAAAGCCCATGGTAAACCGTGCGGCATCCTGGCTCCGGTTGAGGCCGATGCCCGTCGCTATCTGGAATGGGGGGCGACCTTCGTTGCCGTCGGCAGCGATCTCGGCGTCTTCCGCTCTGCGACCCAGAAGTTAGCTGATTCCTTTAAAAAATAACCACCACTGAATAAAGAGAGAGACGCAATTATGACACTGAAAGTTGGTTTTATTGGCCTGGGCATCATGGGTAAACCAATGAGTAAAAACCTCATTAAAGCAGGTTACTCACTGGTGGTTTCTGACCGCAATCCTGAGGTGGTGGCTGAGCTTATCGCCGCAGGTGCCGAGACCGCGACCACCGCAAAAGGCATTGCCGAGCAGTGTGATGTGATCATCACCATGCTGCCAAACTCCCCGCACGTGAAAGAGGTGGCGCTGGGTGAGAACGGCATCATCGACGGTGCCAAACCGGGTACCGTACTGATCGACATGAGCTCCATCGCTCCCCTGGCGAGCCGCGAAATCAGCGATGCGCTGAAAGTAAAAGGCGTGCAGATGCTGGATGCGCCGGTCAGCGGTGGTGAACCGAAAGCTATCGACGGCACCCTGTCCGTGATGGTGGGCGGTGACAAGGCGATTTTTGACCAGTATTACGACCTGCTGAAAGCGATGGCCGGTTCCGTGGTGCACACCGGGGATATTGGTGCGGGTAACGTCACCAAGCTGGCAAACCAGGTGATTGTGGCGCTGAACATTGCCGCAATGTCCGAAGCGCTGACCCTGGCCACTAAAGCGGGCGTCAACCCGGATCTGGTGTACCAGGCCATTCGTGGTGGTCTGGCAGGTAGCACCGTGCTGGATGCCAAAGCGCCAATGGTCATGGATCGTAACTTCAAGCCAGGTTTCCGTATTGATTTGCACATCAAGGATCTGGCGAACGCCCTGGACACCTCCCACGGCGTCGGCGCGCAGCTGCCGCTAACCGCCGCAGTAATGGAAATGATGCAGGCACTGCGTGCTGACGGTCATGGCAACGACGACCACAGCGCTATCGCGTGCTATTACGAAAAACTGGCGAAAGTCGAAGTCTCTCGCTAACAAAAACGGGCGCGGTAACGCGCCCGCTATTTTTGCCTCAAGCGGTAACAGGCTATAACTATGAAAATCGTAATCGCCCCTGACTCTTATAAAGAAAGCCTGTCTGCCACCGAGGTAGCGCAGGCGATAGAAAAAGGCTTTCGGGAAATCTTTCCCGATGCAGAGTATGTTTCTGTTCCCGTTGCAGATGGCGGAGAAGGAACGGTTGAAGCGATGATTGCTGCCACTCACGGCACGGTACAGCACGCAGTCGTGACCGGGCCGCTGGGCGAAAAGGTCGATGCCTGCTGGGGGATTTCCGGCGATGGCGTGACGGCCTTCATTGAGATGGCCGCGGCGAGCGGACTGGTGCTGGTTCCTCCGGCGCAGCGCGACCCCCTTATCACGACTTCCCGCGGTACCGGGGAGCTGATCCTTGCGGCGCTGGATAAAGGTGCGCGCAATATCATTATTGGGATTGGCGGCAGCGCCACCAACGACGGCGGTGCCGGGATGGTGCAAGCCCTCGGCGCAAAACTGACCGACGCTAACGGCACTGAGATCGGCCACGGCGGCGGCAGCCTGATGGCACTGAACAACATTGATATTTCGGCGCTCGATCCGCGCCTCAAATCCTGCGCCATTCGCGTGGCCTGCGACGTGAGCAATCCGCTGGTCGGCGAGCAGGGTGCATCCCGGATCTTCGGCCCGCAGAAAGGGGCCACCGAAGCGATCATCGTCGAACTCGACAACAACCTCGGGCATTTTGCCGACGTGATTAACGCCTCACTGCACATCGACGTCAAAAACGTCCCCGGTGCGGGCGCGGCAGGCGGTATGGGCGCGGCGCTGATGGCTTTCCTCGGTGCAGAGCTGAAAAGCGGCATCGAAATTGTCACCCAGGCACTCAACCTCGAAGAACATATTCATGACTGCACCTGGGTAGTGACCGGTGAAGGGCGGCTGGACAGTCAAAGCATTCATGGCAAAGTCCCGGTGGGCGTGGCGAGTGTCGCCAAAAAGTACCATAAGCCGGTGATTGGTATCGCAGGCAGTCTGACCAACGATGTGGGTATCGTGCACCAGTATGGCATCGACGCGGTGTTCAGCGTCCTGACCCGTATCAGCACCCTGGAAGAGGCGTTCCGCGGCGCGTTTGACAATATTTATCGCGCCTCGCGCAATATTGCCGCCACCCTGCAGGTAGGGATGCGCACGGAAGGGTGACAGCAGCGGCTAAACCCTCTATACTGCGCGCCGAAGCTGACCAGACAGTCGCCGCTTCGTCGTCGTCCCTTTCGGGGGAGACGGGCGGAGGGGAGGAAAGTCCGGGCTCCATAGGGCAGGGTGCCAGGTAACGCCTGGGGGGGAAACCCACGACCAGTGCAACAGAGAGCAAACCGCCGATGGCCCACGCAAGTGGGATCAGGTAAGGGTGAAAGGGTGCGGTAAGAGCGCACCGCGCGGCTGGTAACAGTCCGTGGCACGGTAAACTCCACCCGGAGCAAGGCCAAATAGGGGTTCATAAGGTACGGCCCGTACTGAACCCGGGTAGGCTGCTTGAGCCAGTGAGCGATTGCTGGCCTAGATGAATGACTGTCCAACGACAGAACCCGGCTTATCGGTCAGCTTCAACTCATTCAAAAACAATACGTTGGTGTGTCTCAGGCCTTCATAGGTGAAAATGTGACACAGACTGTGATACAAACGAGGCACACCAACGGCTGTTCCATCCCGAATATTCTAAAGCGTGGCAACCGCTACAACCTTCATTTCCGACTGCCTTCAGGCGGCTTTTTTCGCATGTCCTTAGGTTGCGATTCAGTCAGCAGAGCAAGGTTTATATCTTCCCGCTTAGCAAATGACCTAAGGGCTGCCGCTTGCATCGGCGTAGCCCTTTTTGTTTTCTCAGTTTATCCCTTGGATAACCCGCGATATTATACAAAAGTATAACAAAAATAATGTAATTAAGAGCAATAAACAATCACTACGTACTTTAGTCAGCACTAACTTTCACTTATGAAATCCCGCAGCATCTACCAGCCAATCTAAACCCTCAGCACTAATACGTTTCATTATTTCTTCTAAGGCGAGAGCATCTGGATTATCAAACGCATTTTGCATCATTGAATACAGTTGAGCAGAACAGAGAAGGCACATCCTGCTCAGTGATGAAGCAAGGCAAATACTTTCGTTTGCTTCATCTTCGGTCTGATATATCTCTCCATGAACCAAAATAGAACGGGCTCTGTATACTTTGAGGGCCTGATCGTAGACTTGGTGATCGCCGTCACAACCGAATGCGTCCAGAATATTCTTGATTCTTCCTGCAAATACTTTAGTGCGTCCCGACTCAAATTTTCCGAAGAATAATCGCTCAATTGCAGATACGTACTTAACAATACTCGAAGAAGGGTTTGAATCCGTTGCCGCGTCTCCAAACCAATTAATAGCATCAATGAGACGTTGATGGAGATGACTGGTTTCTATGGGATTGACTATTGGTAACAAGGCAGAACCAAGGATTGCTAACTCTAAATCGCATTTCATCAATGCCTTATACCAATTGATTATCCCGACAGGTCCTAAAGAATTAGCGCCGACACTTGCGTGAATTACACCATCCGCGTCAGAGTATAAATGAGCTGTATGTAAGGCATTACTTCGAGACCATGCTAGTCTGATTTTCCGAGTTGGTTCAGCCCCCAAGAGGATACGGATAATATGAATTGCCAATTCAGTTGCTTGGATGGCCCGTTCCTGAGAGGTCACTTCGTCACAATCAGTGACTTTAATACTTGCAACCCACGGATAGTCTTTATATATCTTGATAGCGCGTTTCTGAAATTCTCCAACAAATTTTCTTGATTCATCTGGGGTGGGCACATTCTCTCGAAAGAATCCTTGAGTGATCGCAGCAGTTACACTCTTAATATGAGCATTCGTGTTTATATCAACGCTATGTCTGAACACTGACTTTTTGTCCTTGAAGAACATGGTGTTTTGAGTGAATGTGACTGGACCAACGGTAAACTCTGTGGGAGCATCATCGCCGAAGAGTACGCATGGTAGGTAGTGTTCCCTGACTACGAGCTTATTTCTTAAAATTGCTAAAGCATCTTGGAGAACCATCATCGCCGTCTCCTGATTAGCTTCATGTGCTTCCTGCAATACCTTTGATACAAAAGCATCAGTTACGGCTTTTCTTGCTTGTTGGCTACTTACGCGACGACCCAAGCAGGTGTCCAATTTAAGAGCCAAATCTGCAAGTTCACCTAACTTGTTCCATGCGATAGAACCACACTGGAGGTTACCACTTCCTTTCGGATGGGGGATTTGGCAGAAAGCCTCTCTGGGATGTTTGCGTAAGTAGGCCATCAGTTCATTGGGCGGCATTTTTGCAAATCGAAGGAGTTGTCGATTAATAAATTCAATACATTTCAACGCTCGTTTAGCTACATTTTCTTTCGTCACTGCGTTCATTTGATAAATATACACTCCACTGAAAATGACCTGAGTATGGATTAGATGCGAAAGAGGCTGTAATTTTAAGCTATATTCACGGCTGAAAATATATCAGCATCAGTACAAACCAGTAGGTTTTATAGCTATATTATTCCGCTACGATGTTCCAATTCCGCTTTATGGTTGGAAGGCTTACACCTAATTCAAGAGCTGCTTTGGACTGGCTCAAACCATTAGCTTTGGCTCTTTGAACACGTTCTCGTGTGTCTGTAGCAACAGGACGGCCTAACCGTTTTCCTTCCTTTTTTGCACGATCAAGTCCTTCTTTGGTTCGTTCTATTATTCGGGATTTTTCGAACTCAGCGAAAGCAGAGAACATTTGTAGGATTAACTTTCCTTCTGCACTCGTGAGATTACGAACGGGCAGATCCAATGAAACAACATCAATGCCACGCTTAACAAGCATATCAATAGTTTGTTGTACGTCTATGTTATCACGGCCCAAACGGTCTAGTTTGAGCACGATAAGCCGATCACCTGACTCCAGCTTGTGATTCACCATATCGGCAAAAGCTTTACGCTTCATTGCCTGTACCCCACCGGAAACAACTTCCGACACTACACAGTTATCGAGTACATCATAACCCGCCTGACGGATCTCTATGATTTGGTTTTCGGTCGCTTGCTCGCTGGTGGACACACGACAATATGCAAAAGCACGGCTCATAAAATCCTCTTAAGTGGTATCAAAAACGGTATCATAATTGATCGTTGGTATCATTATATCAATAGGGTAATTTATTGATGCCAGTTTTAAGGGGGATAGATTGGTATCGTAAAACGTTCAATTGTTGATACCAAATTAAATTCTTGGTTCAACATCAGATAAAGAGCACAGCACTATTGTCTAAATATACCAACTACTTGCCATTAGAACTTGCATGATAGTATGTACCTGTCACGCTGAACTGAGGTGTATCATCAATGAACAACCCCCACCGTTTTATGAATGGCGATGAAGATAAGACTGAAGAAATAATAAGTACCATTCTTCGCTTCGGAATAAAGGAGGAAATGCTTACCAGAATTAGCGGGCTGATGATTTTGCAGCTTTATGGTTCTTTCATGTCCAGAAGCGAAAACCCGTTCATTATCGTTGATGAAATTTCTAGCCTTGAGGGTAATCCCATGCGAGGTGAAAGCAAAACCAAACCACCGACGATGTTTAACCGGAAACCTTATCTTCGGGGACTATGGCACAAGCACTATCACGGTGCTGGTGTAGATGTTATGGCTCGGAATATACAAATCGCTCTTAAAAATTATGGTTTACCGCGATTAGAAGCAGAGGTCGAAAAAGTCATGAAATCTGGTGAAGAGCGATATTTTACTGCTGAAGATGCGGCCCTGATCGCTCATGAGGCTGTAAGGGAGAATTGGTTGCGACGTGCCAACGAACAGAGAATCACAGGGCACTGGATTATTTATGCCATCCATGAAGGTAAAAATCACTATCTGAGCCTTGGTCGGCATACCGATGATGAGGCCGAGCTAAGGCGGCAAATCGAAACCGCGTGCCTATTCCAGTTCCCTTTTTTATCAGACATACTTTGTCCGCTCACGGAATGAGCTTGAACATTGTTCACTATAACTACCAGCAACCCCTCACGGATATTTTGTAAAGATCGAGAGCCACTTTTACGAGAAAAAAGAACCTGCCTGACCGATCAGACATTGCGGGGCTGATATTTTTCTTCTGTGGGCAATTTCGGGAAGGAGTATTCTTGGAATCTTCGCTTCGGTGGGGCTAAGCCGCCGGGAATTTTACCCGTCAGACTATATGACAAATCAGTTAAACATGCAGTTGCCACCAGACGGCGCATCGATGAAAAGCTGCCCTTCTTCATCTTGGATGGCGGTGTCCGATACCAGGTTAAAAGTCGTATTCATCGGCGACATCATGCCCCGCAAACCTGAATGGTTCGCGTGTATTTCTGGTGGTAATTTTGAACACATTGTCGATGAAATGCTTTTCAAACACCCGGATAAGCGAAGCATTGCGGGTGGCATTGATTCTGTTGCGGACATCATGAGGCTCAAGGATATTGACGCTGTACCGCTGATTAATGGCATTTTGTTCCTTAAACCTGCTCAGCCTCGCGCGGGTATCATCACTGAACTTCCCGGTAGTCCATAGTTCTACGGTAATATCAGCCCCTGAATATTCGCGGAGTGCATGCATTCTGAATACCTTGATCTGATGTCCTATCCAGTGCTTAACATCCTCATCTCTGACCGTTGAATATGGCTTGTAGCCCTTGCATTCGATGAATGTGACCCGGGAATTCCCTTGGCGTGCAAAAACATCACAGTCAGCCTCCTTTCCGTCGCCTGATTTGCATAAACTCCCGATATCTACAATAGGGTGGTCCAGACGAACTGCTTCGGCCACGATGTACTCAAACAAATCCCCCTGCAACTGGGTAGTTGCACCTTCTATACGCGAGAGCTTAGACATAATTTCGTCGATAGCGGTTATATTCCTTCCCAGGTTCAGTGACATGTGGCTAATCAGTTCTTGTAGCTGGATAAGCGCCTCAGCCAGATCCTTGCCAAATAGTGATTCAGGTGTGGCCGGGATGATTCCTGCCTGCTTTAGCGCCTGGAATGCTTCCGCAGAATATTCATTTGCAATGAACATAAAAAGGCATCGGGGACTGTTGTTAAGGCTGCTGATAGAACGGCATTTCGTAATGAAGGGCTGCACATGCTGCAAACTCAGAGTGAAACCCAACAGCAGATCACACACAAAGAATCCCGGACGGGTTTCCCCCGTCTTCGTAAACTGGAGAAGTGGGTTTAGGTACGAGGCGGCTGAGATATCGAAACAGAAACTCGAGACACATGGCATCTGATCTACCGTAACTGTCTCGCGGGTTCGCAAGGTATCGTAGCTGATGATTCCGGTATTTTTCACCCACTGTCCGACAGCTTTCATCAGAACAGATTCAGTCGTCAGACGTGCTTTTAAGTAAGGGATTGCACGATGATATGCTTCGTCATTTTTTTCTGTCAGTGCGACACAATTGCCAACTGAAACCAGATTCACTATCCGTACCATCTTTTGCTGGACTAATCCTTCCAGGACTGTGGTCCACGAAAGTCTCTTTTTCATGGCTACCGGCGAGCCACAAGCAGCCGCAAAATGCTCGAGTTTGAGAATTCCCCCACGTGCCCGCAGGCAGCTCAATGCCAGTCCATATGCTGAACCGGATTCAAGCAGTGCAGTCGTCAGGTTTCGCCAGTAGCGCCCCGAACCATACTGTTTAGCCAGATAGATGAAACGTTCACGCTTTGGAAAGAGGCGGTCAACGCAGTGTAGCTGACCAGTAGTTACCGCACGTGAAACCTGCTTTCGGGCAGTCACGTTGTTTATCGCCGATTTTTTTACCATTTCATCTACGAGGACCGAGCTCAAACAGGGGCCCGTTTTCTCAAGGAGGGAAGAGATTAACTGTGTCATCAGTACTCCGTCACACTGCGTATTTAATAATTACAATACACACTTCTGTGAGACAAACAAAGAATGATAAATACTTCATGTATTACATGTGGTTAGATACGTAAAAATGGCTGTAGCATTTAAGTTGTCACAATGGCAACAAAATTAAGTGATTATCCTGTTTAGATTATCAACATCGGGTCCTGCTTCTTCCTGTTCTGACACACTAAATTTTCGCTTGTATGTGCAGGAGAGTGGTTGGGTTTTGTCCCGGCCTGTTAACCTGCTTTATCTGCAATACAAACTGCGATACAGTCTGCGACACAAGACAACTTCAGCGCCATAGATGCCTGACGTATAGATGAACGAAGCCGGCTTATCGGTCAGCTTCACCTCTTCAAGAGAAACCCGCTTCGGCGGGTTTTTTGCTTTCTGGCATCCCCCTGAGAGATGAACCAATTCTCATATTTGCGACAATAAGCACATTTCACTGTTTTTCGTTAAAACATCACCCTGTACTAAATGTGAGTGGTCTGCATCACAAAATTACGCGCTATAAAATCGCCATTTTCCAGTGTTAAGTTGATGTTGTTTTTGTTGCGTGTTCGTGATGACTTTTGTCATTCATTAACCATATATTGATGTTCAATGCATTTGCCTCATGAATGATGTGATGCGCGCCACGCTTTATTCCCGCTCAACCGTTTAATGATTAACTTATTTGATAATTTACATCTTTTTTTACTTAGATTAACGACTATTTATTACTCTTTAATTGCCTGAAATATCACCTTTATTGCGCGAGTAAATTGTCATTAGGCCTCCGAGGTTATCGCCATAAAATAAATTTATCTCGGCGGTTTTTGTTGATCGATATCAGGCAAAATAGCGGTGGGTTAATTTTAAGATGTTGTTTTTTAAAGTTTAATTTAGGTGTTTTTAGTGGGGCTCTATAAAAGGAAAAGTAATTTGTGAGTAACAGCACATACCCTCGTTATCAATAATGGTTAGAATTCTGCATCGGGATAAGGAAATAAGCGCAGAATATGATGAACACTATTATTCTACCGAAGACGCAGCATCTGGTCGTATTTCAGGAAGTCATTAAAAGTGGATCCATCGGGTCTGCTGCCAGACAGCTGGGCCTGACGCAGCCGGCGGTCAGCAAAATCATCAACGATATCGAATCCTACTTCGGCGTTGAGCTGATCGTGCGTAAGAACACCGGCGTGAAGCTGACCAGTGCCGGGCAGACCTTACTCGCGTACTCCGAATCCATCACCCGTGAAATGAAGAACATGGTCAGCGAGATGAACACGCTGAGCTTTAGCACCGTTATCGATGTGTCGTTTGGCTACCCGTCGCTGATTGGCTTTACCTTTCTCTCCAGCATGATCAAGACGTTCAAGGAAGTGTTCCCGAAAGCGCGCGTATCAATGTTCGAAGCGCAGCTCTCCTCCTTCCTGCCTGCGATCCGCGACGGCAGACTGGATTTTGCTATTGGCACCCTGAGCGATGAAATGCTGCTGCAGGATCTGCACGTTGAGCCCCTGTTTGAATCTGAATTTGTGCTGGTGGCTAGCCGTTCACGAACATGCACCGGCCCGACTACCCTGGCATCGCTCACCCATGAGCAGTGGGTGATGCCGCAAACCGATATGGGCTACTACAAAGAACTGCTAACCACCCTTCAGAACAACCACATCAGAATTGAAAACATCGTCCAGACCGATTCCGTTGTCACTATCTATAACCTGGTGCTTAACGCCGATTATCTCACGGTGATCCCGCGCGACATGATTGCGCCCTTCGGTTCGGATCAATTTGTAGTACTGCCGGTCGAAGAGAAATTACCTGTTGCGCGCTATGCGGCGGTATGGTCCAAAAATTACCGTATTAAAAAATCCGCTTCGGTATTAGTCGAACTTGCGAAGCAATATTCTGCTCAGAATAGCGAAAGGCGAAAACAACCCGAAAGAGTAGAATAAATAACCCAACGCTAAAGATATACACCTCAGGCGAATATCAATGGTTCGCCGATGGCTGGATTTTGTCTACAGAACATTAATGATTATAAAGAGGATTATATGCACATTACTTATGACCTTCCGGTAACGATTGAAGATATTCAGGCTGCCCGCAAACGACTGGCTGGAAAAATTTATAAAACCGGTATGCCGCGATCTAATTATTTAAGCGAACGTTGCAAAGGTGAAATATACCTCAAATTTGAAAATATGCAGCGTACCGGCTCCTTTAAAATTCGCGGTGCGTTTAATAAGTTAAGCTCGCTGACCGAAGCGGAAAGACGCAAAGGCGTGGTGGCCTGTTCTGCGGGTAACCATGCGCAGGGTGTATCACTCTCCTGCGCGATGTTGGGCATCGACGGTAAAGTGGTCATGCCGATGGGCGCACCTAAATCCAAAGTCGCCGCCACGCGTGACTACTCGGCAGAGGTGGTGCTCCACGGCGAGAACTTCAACGACACCATCGCCAAAGTCAGCGAAATTGTTGAGATGGAAGGCCGGATCTTTATCCCACCGTACGACGATGCATTCGTCATCGCCGGGCAGGGAACGATTGGTCTGGAAATCCTGGAAGACCTGTACGACGTGGATAACGTGATTGTCCCCATTGGCGGTGGCGGATTAATAGCCGGTATTGCCACGGCGATTAAATCCATTAACCCAACCATCAATATTATCGGCGTTCAGGCTGAAAATGTGCACGGCATGGCGGCCTCGTATTATGCCGGGGAAATTATGAACCACCGCACCACCGGGACATTAGCCGACGGCTGCGATGTCTCCCATCCGGGTAAAATAACGTTCGAAATCGTGCGCGAATTAGTGGATGACATCGTTCTGGTCAGTGAAGACGATATTCGCAACAGCATGGTGGCCCTGATTCAGCGAAATAAAGTGGTTACCGAAGGCGCAGGCGCGCTGGCTACAGCGGCGCTATTAAGCGGCAAACTGGACCACTATATTCAGGGCCGGAAAACCGTAAGCATTATTTCCGGCGGCAATATCGATCTCTCCCGCGTTTCGCATATTACTGGCTTAGTTGACGCATAAAAGGATTTCCTATGAGCAATACTGAAAGCATTATCGTTGGCCAGACAAAAACGTCGTCCTGGCGAAAATCCGATACCACCTGGACACTCGGATTATTTGGTACGGCGATTGGGGCCGGGGTTTTATTCTTCCCTATCCGCGCCGGGTTTGGCGGCCTGATCCCTATTTTACTGATGCTGGTGCTGGCCTTCCCGATTGCCTTCTACTGCCACCGTGCGCTGGCGCGTTTGTGCCTCTCAGGCAGCAATCCGTCCGGTAACATCACTGAGACAGTTGAGGAGCACTTCGGCAAAACCGGCGGGGTGGTGATCACCTTCCTCTACTTCTTTGCAATTTGCCCGCTGCTGTGGATTTACGGTGTCACCATTACCAACTCCTTTATGACCTTCTGGGAAAACCAGCTCCAGATGCCGGCCCTGAACCGTGGCTTCGTGGCTCTGTTCCTGCTGCTGCTGATGGCATTCGTCATCTGGTTTGGTAAAGACCTGATGGTGAAAGTGATGAGCTGGCTGGTGTTCCCGTTCATTGCCAGCCTGGTGCTGATCTCTCTGTCGCTGATCCCTTACTGGAACTCTGCCGTGATCGACCAGGCGAGCCTGAGCGATATCTCCTTTACCGGGCACGATGGCATTCTGGTTACCGTCTGGCTGGGAATTTCGATCATGGTCTTCTCTTTCAACTTCTCACCTATCGTCTCCTCGTTTGTGGTGTCGAAACGTGAAGAGTACGAAGGGGAGTTTGGTAAAGAGTACACCGAGCAGAAATGTTCCAAAATCATCGGCCGCGCCAGCATGCTGATGGTCGCCGTGGTGATGTTCTTCGCCTTTAGCTGCCTGTTTACGCTCTCTCCGCAGAACATGGCGGAAGCCAAAGCACAGAACATTCCGGTGCTCTCTTACCTGGCAAACCACTTTGCTTCCATGTCAGGTTCGAAATCGACCTTTGCCACCGTGCTGGAATACGGTGCGTCCATTATCGCGCTGGTCGCTATTTTCAAATCCTTCTTTGGCCACTATCTGGGGACGCTGGAAGGGCTGAACGGTCTGGTACTGAAATTCGGCTACAAGGGTGACAAGAAGAAAGTCTCCGTCGGCAAACTGAACACCATCAGCATGGTCTTCATCATGGGCTCTACCTGGGTGGTGGCTTATGCCAACCCGAACATTCTCGACCTTATCGAAGCCATGGGCGCACCGATTATTGCTTCCCTGCTGTGCCTGCTGCCGATGTTTGCCATCCGTAAAGTTCCTGCCCTGGCGAAGTTCAGAGGCAGAACCGAGAACATCTTCGTTACCGTGATTGGTCTGCTGACCATTCTGAACATCGTCTACAAACTGTTCTGATTTGAGCTCAGGATGAGCGGAGTAAAGAGATGAATGAATTTCCGGTTGTATTGGTCATTAACTGTGGATCGTCCTCTGTTAAGTTCTCAGTGCTCGATGCGGCAAGCTGCGACGCGCTGGTAACGGGCCTGGCGGACGGCGTGAATACAGAAAACGCCTTTATATCCGTGAATGGGGGCGAGCCAGTAACCCTGGCTCGCAAGGACTACGAAGGGGCGCTGGCAGCCATCGCCCTCGAGCTGGAAAAGCGCGACTTGATGAGCAGCGTGGCCTTAATCGGCCACCGCATTGCCCACGGTGGCAGCCTTTTCAGTGAGTCCACCCTGATCACTGAGGCGGTAACTGACCAGATTCGTCAGGTGTCTCCCCTGGCGCCGCTCCACAACTACGCCAATCTCAGTGGCGTGGAAGCGGCGCAGCATCTTTTCCCAGGCGTACAGCAGGTGGCGGTGTTTGACACCAGCTTCCATCAGACGCTGCCGCCACAGGCCTATCTGTACGGCCTCCCGTACCGCTATTTTGAAGAGCTGGGCGTGCGCCGCTACGGTTTCCACGGTACCTCGCACCGCTATGTTGCCCAGCAGGCGTATACACTGCTGGATCTGCCGCAGGACGACAGCGGGCTGGTGATTGCTCACCTCGGCAACGGGGCGTCGATTTGTGCCGTGCGAAACGGTCAGAGTGTGGATACCTCGATGGGCATGACCCCGCTGGAAGGGCTGGTGATGGGCACCCGCTGCGGCGATGTCGATTTTGGCGCGATGGCGTGGATTGCCCAGCAAACCGGGCAATCGCTTGAGGATTTGGCCCGCGTGGTTAACAAAGAGTCTGGCTTACTTGGGCTCTCCGGCCTGTCGTCCGACCTGCGCACGCTGGAAAAAGCCTGGCACGACGGACACGAGCGCGCGCGCCTCGCCATCGAGACGTTCGTGCAGCGTATCGCCCGACACATCGCCGGGCACGCGGCTTCCCTGCACCGACTGGACAGCATTGTCTTTACTGGCGGTATTGGCGAGAACTCGGTGCTGATCCGCCAGCTGGTCACGGATCGTCTCCGGGTATTCGGTATCGAACTGGATCCTGCCCGCAATGCCCTGCCAAACAGTGAAGGTGAGCGGGTGATCACTGCCGCCGCCTCCCGCGCCGTCTGCGCGGTGATCCCTACTAACGAAGAAAAAATGATCGCGCTGGATGCCCTCCGTCTTGGAAAGGTGAGTCTGGCTGCGGCGTATGCCTGATACAGAGAGAACATCATGAAAGTAACAATGGATACCCGTGTCGCCCCTTACAGTGACGCGTGGGCCGGCTTTCGCGGCAACGACTGGCAAGACAGCATTAACGTGCGCGATTTTATTCAGCACAACTACACCCCCTACGAGGGGGACGAATCCTTCCTGGCGCAGGCCACACCTGCCACAACGGCGCTGTGGCAGAAGGTAATGCAGGGCATTCGTCAGGAAAACGCCACCCACGCCCCGGTCGATTTCGACCTCAACGTAGCAACCACCATTACCGCCCACGGACCGGGCTATATCGACAAAGAACTTGAAACGGTGGTGGGGCTGCAAACGGATAAGCCGCTTAAGCGTGCCCTGCACCCGTACGGCGGGATCAACATGATCCGCAGCTCGTTTGAAGCCTACGGTCGCGAAATGGATCCGCAGTTCGAATACACGTTCACCCATCTGCGTAAAACCCACAATCAGGGCGTGTTTGACGTCTATTCGCCGGAGATGATGCGCTGCCGTAAATCGGGCGTGCTCACCGGCCTGCCGGACGGTTACGGTCGTGGGCGTATTATCGGTGACTATCGCCGTGTGGCGCTGTACGGCATCAGCTATCTGGTGCGCGAGCGCGAACTGCAGTTTGCCGATCTGCAGTCGAATATGGAGCGCGGCGTGGATCTGGAAGCGACGATCCGCCTGCGTGAAGAGTTATCGGAACATAAGCGCGCGCTGCTGCAGATCCAGCAGATGGCGGCGAGTTATGGATGCGATATTTCCCGTCCGGCAATGAACGCCCGGGAAGCGGTGCAGTGGCTCTATTTCGCCTATCTGGCGGCGGTGAAATCGCAAAACGGCGGGGCGATGTCGCTGGGGCGCACGGCGACCTTCCTCGATATTTATATTGAGCGCGACATGCAGGCGGGGCGTCTGAACGAGATCCAGGCCCAGGAGCTGATCGATCATTTCATCATGAAGATCCGCATGGTGCGCTTCCTGCGCACGCCGGAGTTCGACACCCTGTTCTCCGGCGATCCGATCTGGGCAACGGAAGTGATCGGTGGGATGGGGCTGGATGGCCGCACGCTGGTGAGCAAGTCGTCGTTCCGCTATCTGCACACGCTCCACACCATGGGGCCAGCACCGGAGCCGAACCTGACCATCCTGTGGTCTGAACAACTGCCGATCGCCTTTAAGAAATACGCCGCAGACATGTCGATCGCCACCTCGTCGCTGCAGTATGAGAACGACGATCTGATGCGCGTGGATTTTGACAGCGACGATTACGCCATTGCCTGCTGCGTTAGCCCGATGGTGATCGGCAAGCAGATGCAGTTCTTTGGCGCACGCGCCAACCTGGCGAAAACGCTGCTGTACGCGATCAACGGTGGGGTGGACGAGAAGCTCAAAATCCAGGTCGGGCCGAAGACCGCACCGCTGCTGGACGATGTGCTGAACTACGACACCGTCATGGCGAGCCTCGATCACTTTATGGACTGGCTGGCGGTGCAGTACGTGAGCGCGCTGAACCTGATCCACTACATGCACGATAAATACAGTTACGAAGCTTCGCTGATGGCGCTGCACGACCGCGACGTGCATCGCACTATGGCGTGCGGAATGGCGGGCCTCTCCGTGGCGGCGGACTCCCTGTCGGCCATCAAATACGCCACCGTCAAACCGGTGCGCGACCATACGGGTCTGGCGGTCGATTTTGTCATCGAAGGCGAGTACCCGCAGTACGGCAACAATGATGACCGCGTGGACAGCATCGCCTGCGACCTGGTTGAGCGCTTTATGAAGAAGATTCAGGCGCTGCCAACCTATCGCAACGCGGTGCCGACCCAGTCAATTCTGACCATCACCTCCAACGTTGTGTACGGCCAGAAGACCGGCAATACGCCAGACGGTCGTCGCGGCGGCACGCCGTTTGCGCCAGGAGCGAACCCGATGCACGGGCGCGACCGTAAAGGCGCGGTGGCCTCGCTGACCTCGGTGGCGAAGCTGCCGTTCACCTACGCCAAAGACGGTATTTCGTATACCTTCTCCATCGTGCCGCAGGCGCTGGGTAAGGACGAAGGGATCCGCAAAACTAACCTGGTGGGGCTGCTGGACGGCTATTTCCACCACGAAGCGTCCATCGAAGGCGGGCAGCATCTGAACGTCAACGTCATGAACCGGGAGATGCTGATGGATGCGATTGAACATCCAGAGAACTACCCGAACCTGACGATCCGCGTGTCGGGCTACGCGGTGCGCTTTAATGCGCTCACCCGCGAGCAGCAGCAGGACGTGATATCACGGACCTTTACTCACGCGCTGTAAGTCCGATCCTGTCACCACGCCCCCTTTCTGTAAGGGGGCTTTTTTTTGCAGCCTCAGCGCCCGCCTGCCAGGACAACATCTGCGGATCTACTTTGCTGGCGCTTATACATACACAATTGTTTATATACTTCATCACAGACCGACATCCGCAATTGCAAAATACTTCCCGGGTTCTTCACTGACAGATAATTAAGGAATATGAAATGAAAAAGATTTTCCGTATCGCTCTGATGACGGCCACCCTGGCGGGCTTTACTGGTATGGCGCAGGCGGCAGACGTCGCAACTGCACCAGAGCCAGCACAGGATCCGATTGTTCAGCAGTTGAAGCTGAGCAACGATCAGGTCACGAAGATCAAAGCCCTGCACAAGCAGCTGGAAGAAAACGTCTTCAAAATCCCAACCACCAATGTGAAAGAAGGGGTGTTGATTGATGTGATCCAGTCCGGCAAGTGGGATGAAAAAGCGGTTAAAGAGCAGCTGGCAGCGTTCAGCCGGATTGAAGAGCAGGCGCGTTACTATCGCGTGAAATATTACTTCGATGTGAGCAAGATCCTGACGGCAGAACAGCGTGCCGAGGTCCGATCGCAAATCGCCCAGGCTCTGAGCGAGTAAGCAGTCCGTGCTGGCCGGGTGAGTGTCAACATACCCGGCAGCACAGGATCAGACCGGCAAATCAATCAGCAGCGCACGCAGCGGCGTGTCGGCCACCAGGGTAATATTCGCTTCATCGCGGATAAACGCCCCGTCACCGCAGGTCAGCGCCTCTTTTTCTTCCGCAGAGGTTAACGCATGCACCGTTCCGTGAATGGATTGCAGGTAGGCGCGCGGTCCGTGGAGCTGGAAGCTCAGGCGCTCACCTTTATCCAGTTCGATATGATGCAGCCACACCTGCTGGCGCAGTTGCAAACTGTTCGCGCTGGCGTCCGGTGAAGCCAGCAGCTGCTGCTTACCCCCCTGTAAATCAATCTTCTGCACCGGCGGATTTTCCCGTTCCGGGCAGGCATCCAGCCACAGCTGCAGGCGGGTCAGCGTTTTATCTTTGCTGAGGTTATGCTCGCTGTAGCTAATGCCCGGCTGGGTGGCGATCAGCAAGGCTTCGCCCGCTTTCGCCTGCACATGGTTGCCCTCGCTGTCGCGGTACTCGGCTTCGCCTTCAAGAATGAGGTTCAGGATATCCACTTTCGGATAGGTGCGCGGCTGGAAGGAGGCGCCAGGTGCCAGCACCTCCTGATTTAACACGCGCAAAGAGGCATAGCCCAACAGCTTCGGGTCAAAGTAGTGGCCAAAGGAAAAGGTGTAGCGGGCCTGCAGCCAGCCGAAATCGGCTTGTCCGCACTGTTTAGCTGTTCTTGTCGTAATCATAATTCTTGACCTCTCTTTACACTAAAACAATGGTAAAGGTATGGACGCTGCATTGTTAGCCAGATATTCTGCCCGGTATGTTCAAATTTCCTGAATGAGAACGCCATGGCTAAAGAGAGAGCATTGACCCTTGAAGCACTGCGGGTGATGGACGCAATTGACCGGCGGGGCAGCTTCGCGGCCGCGGCGGATGAACTGGGGCGCGTACCATCGGCCCTGAGCTACACCATGCAGAAGCTGGAAGAAGAGCTGGATGTGGTGCTGTTTGACCGCTCCGGTCATCGAACAAAATTCACCAACGTGGGAAGGATGTTGCTCGAGCGTGGCCGCGTGCTGCTGGAAGCGGCAGATAAGCTCACCACCGATGCCGAAGCGCTGGCGCGCGGCTGGGAAACCCACCTGACGTTGGTCACCGAAGCGCTGGTGCCGACCTCGGCGCTCTACCCGCTGGTGGATCGTCTGGCGGAGAAGGCCAACACTCAGCTGTCGATCATTACCGAAGTGCTTGCCGGGGCGTGGGAGCGCCTGGAGCAGGGCAGAGCGGATATCGTGATTGCCCCGGACATGCACTTTCGCTCCTCGTCCGAGATCAACTCCCGCAAGCTGTATAAAGTGATGAACGTGTACGTGGCGGCCCCGGATCACCCGATTCATCAGGAACCTGAGCCACTGTCCGAAGTCACCCGCGTGAAGTATCGCGGCGTGGCGGTAGCCGATACCGCCCGCGAGCGTCCGGTATTAACCGTGCAGCTGCTCGATAAACAGCCGCGTCTTACCGTCAGCACGCTGGAAGATAAGCGTCAGGCGCTGCTGGCCGGGCTGGGCGTAGCCACCATGCCGTATCCGTTTGTGGAAAAAGACATTGCCGAAGGGCGGTTGCGGGTGGTTAGCCCGGAATACACCAGCGAAGTGGACATTATTATGGCGTGGCGTCGGGACAGTATGGGCGAAGCTAAATCCTGGTGTCTGCGCGAGATCCAGAAGCTGTTCACCCAACGATAATGCCATCTCAAGGCCCGGCAAGCGTAGCGCCGCCGGGCAGTTCATCAGCGATTTAGCAGGGGATCCGGGCCAAAACGGTTTTCACCTTCCGTCCCGCGCTGACAGTTGAACAGCAAGATTATCAGCCAGCCGAGCACCGGGATCAGCACCAGCAGCAGCCACCATGCCGAACGGTCGGTATCGTGCAGGCGGCGAAACAGCACGGCCCACCAGGGCAGAAACACCAGCACGCCATAAATTGTGGTGATAATACCTTCTCCGCCTGCCCGCTCCCAACCCAGCATCTTGTCGATCAAACTCAGCACGCATATCAGGATGAAGTTCACCAGGGTGAACATCCAGAACTCTTTGCGCCGGGCACGACCCTTAAACCCAATATAATTTCTCAGTACTTTTAGATACCAGTCCATTTTTTTGTGGCCTCAGTAGCAATTAATCGCTTGTTTTCTAAAAGCATAGACGGGAATAAAAGGAGGGTAAAGGGCGCCAGAAAGCGCCCTGAAGACTTAGCCGAAGCGGACGTCGCGGCCGTGCGGCTCATTAAGATCCTGCCACGGACCGATGGAGATAATGCCCGTCGGATTGATGGTTTTATGGCTGCAATAATAGTGGTGGCGAATATGGTCAAAATCGACGGTTTCCGCGATGCCCGGCATCTGATAGATGTCGCGCAGGAAGCCATACAGATTGAGATAATCGCTGATCCGGTGCTTATCACACTTGAAATGGGTGACATATACCGGGTCAAATCGCACCAGTGTGGTCCACAGGCGCAGATCGGCTTCAGTCAGCTGGTCGCCGGTGAGATAGCGATGCTGTCCCAGAATTTGCTCCAGCCGCCCCAGCGATTCAAACACCTTCGTTACTGCCTCGTCGTACGCTTCCTGGCTGGTAGCAAACCCGGCTTTATAGACGCCGTTATTAACGCTGTCGTAAATCCAGCTGTTCAGGTCGTCAATTTTATCGCGCAGCGCAGGGGGGTAAAAATCACCGGCCCGGGCGCCGTGGGCATCGAAGGCAGTATTCAGCATGCGGATGATTTCTGCCGATTCATTGCTGACGATGGTCTGATTTTTCTTGTCCCACAGTACGGGGACGGTCACGCGTCCGGTGTAGTGCGGATCGGCCTGCAGGTAGAGCTGATAGAGGAAATCATGGTGATACAGCGTATCGCCGGTCGCCGCCGGGAAGTCATCCCCAAAGGTCCAGCCGTTTTCCAGCATCAGCGGATGCACAACCGAAACGGGGATCAGCGATTCCAGCCCTTTCAGGGCGCGCACGATCAGCGTGCGGTGTGCCCAGGGGCAGGCCAGCGAAACGTACAGATGATAGCGATCTTTCTCGGCTGCAAAGCCACCTTCACCGCTCGGGCCGGGGGCACCATCGGCCGTCAGCCAGTTGCGGAAGGCGGATGTGGAACGTTTAAAACGTCCTCCGGTGGATTTGGTGTCATACCAGATGTCCTGCCAGACGCCGTCTACGAGTTGTCCCATGTATTCCTCCTCAGATAGCAAAAGCGAGGAGATATCTCCTCGCTTTTTTAATTCAGTATAGCGTGCTTACCACTTCTTATTCAGGACGCGGTCGATACTGAACGCACCCGGACCGGTGATAGCCAGCAGCAGGTAGCCGCCTGAGATGGTCAGGTTTTTCATGAACATCAGGGAGTTCATCCCTTCGGCAAAGTTGCTGTGGAACAGGAACGCGGTCAGCAGCGTAAAGCCTGCGGTAAACAGCGCCGTGGTGCGGGTCAGGAAACCGAACAGAATCGCCAGCCCACCGCCCAGTTCAAGCAGGATGGTCAGCGGCAGCAGGAACCCCGGGACGCCCATCGCTTCCATGTACTGCTGGGTACCTGCGTAGCCCCCGATTTTACCCCAACCTGCGGTAATAAACAGGATTGGCATCAGAATGCGCGCTACCAGTACACCAACATCTTCTAATTTTTTCATCTTACTCTCCAGGGAACCACGTGGGCTGTAAATACGGTTTAGTGTGCAATATCGGGCGGATGCCGCGGTGTTGCTGTCGATGGAGAGAATCATAAACGGGGTGAAAGGCAATTGTTAGCAAGGAAAACTGTCAATCTTCATCAAAGATATTGAGTAAGCGCAGCGGGGAAGGGCGGAGCAGAAATAAGTAAAGCGCCCTCAGGCGCTTTATCAGATGAAGCAGGCTGTCACGTCAACGCGCGTCGAATTTGCGCAATTGCTGCTGGTTAATCGTGGATTTAACCAGTCTCCAGGCGCTCCAGACGCCCAGACCACGGCGCGCCCAACGGATCAGCATATTGGGGTGACGGACTGCCCGCACCGCCATAATGCTACTTCCCACCAGCGCCCAGGCGCGTAGGCTCAGGAAGGTATTCCATCCGCGATCGTATGCGTGCGTCACTTCCAGCCACTTCCGACTGCTGGCTGCCAGATCCAGCCGCTGCTGCTGAATCTGGCTCAGCAGAAAGGCCTTATCTCGCTGACGTTCAGATCGGCTTCTGCTCACGGCTTGCCATCCTCCAGCAATGACCGATCGTTGGCCAGTTCCTTACGGGTATGATGTAACAGGGTGGAGTGGCGCACTTTGCGCATCGTCCATATTCCCCCGATCAGGGCGGCAAGCAGCAGCACCACGGTCGTTGCGATCATCGCATTGAGGCGGTACTGCGGATCGATAGCCCAGATAATCAATACCATCAGGCTCATTAAACCAAAGGCGGCGAAGAGCATGGTCAACCCCAGCATCAGCAGCAGCTGGAAGAGGTTTGCTTTCTCCTCTTCCAGTTCGACCACCGCCAGCCGGATGCGCGTCTCCGCGATGCCAACGAGGGTGGTCAAAATCCGCTGTCCGATACCAAGAACGTTTTTAGCGGGGCCGTGTGGTTGACGTGAATCTTCCATAATTAACGTCGCGTAAGCAGCATGCCGATAACGACGCCGACTGCGGCTCCGATACCCACGCCTGCCCACGGATTGTCGCGCACGTATTCATCAGCGCGAGCGGCGGCTTCACGGGTCTGTTTCGCCAGTGCATCACCGGTTTCACCCAGACGATAGCGGCTCTCTTCTAAAGCCTGCTGTGCCTTACTGCGCAGCTTGCTCAGCTCTTCTTTCGATTTATCGCCCGAAGAGCTCAGCACTTCTTCCAGGGTATCCGCCAGGGATTTCAGTTCAGCTCGTAAATGTTCTGACGTGGTATCTTTTGACATGATTCTCTCCTGTTGAGACTTCCGTTATATCAATAATCCCGAGATTCCAGCGCTTTCAGTTCGTCCTGCGCCTCTTTCAGTTTTTGCTCACGTTTAGCAATTTTGTCTGCATCGCCTTTCTCTTTGGCCTCCGCCAGATCGCGGTGGCGCTCTGCAATCTCATCTTTCTGCTCGGCAATCTTTTTCCGGTGATCGGCACGCAGCTGGCTGTCGGAGCAATTCGCTTTCACTTCGCTTAACGCTTTCTTCAGCCCGTTGATTCGGTTCTGATTGTTATGCTTTTCAGCGTAACTGATCTCGCGCTGGATATCCTGTTCCTTCTCCTGGCAGGGCGAGTTCGCGAACGCTGCTGTGCTTAACGAAAAAAGGGCGAGGCCCAGAATGATGCGGTAATTCATTGTTGAAACCTTCCATTGTTTTCGACATCACCGGTGGGTGTGTCAATTTCCAGAGTCATGCGGAGTACGAGTGGCAGGTGCTCCGCGTACTTAAGCATAGTAAGTAAACGGTGATATCACCAAAGTGAGTGAAAAGATTCAGAATAGTGGAAGTTTAGCCGGCGAGGCGTGAAGTATCGCGCAGACGCGTCAGCCAGGCAGCGGCCTCATTATCCTCATCCTGTTGGGCAATGATGTAGTCGTGGGCCATACTGCGGTCGAGCACCTTTTTCGCCGCGGCGCTCTGTGCGCTGGAGTCGAAGGTGATCAGCAGGACGTCGTCTTTTGGCGTGATGCTTTTGAACTGAATGCCGTTGGCATCAAGATGATGCCAGACGGAGAAACCGTCCGGCATGCTGGCACCGCGATTCACAGAGCGGATTGCCAGCGTCGAGTCCTGCGTCTGCAGGGCGGACCATGCCAGCAGCATGGCGCTGAACATAAGCAACGCCACCATGGCCCAGGATAAACGGCGCAATGCAAGGTTCGGGCTGGCCATAACTTACCCCTGGCTCCCGTGCTTTTTCTTCCACAGCACCACCAGCGACCCCACAAGACCGAACACCAGTAGCACCACCGGCAGGATCATCAGGCAGGACATTAGCTGGTCTTCGTACTTGAGGAACACCGGCGTTTTGCCGAGCAGGTAGCCCAGAGTGGTCAGGATCAACACCCACAGCAGGCCGCTCATCCAGTTAAAGAACTGGAAACGCGCGCTGTTAAGACCGGAAAGACCGGCAATTGTTGGCAGCAGCGTTCGCACAAAGGCGATAAAACGGCCAACCAACAGCGCAGACAGCCCGTGCTTGTGGAACAGGTGGTGTGCACGCTGATGATAATGAGCCGGTAAATGCGAAAGCCAGTTCTGCACGATGCGCGTATTACCCAGCCATCGTCCCTGGATATAGCTCACCCAGCAACCGAGGCTGGCGGCAATGGTCAGCAGGACGACCGTTTGTGGGAACTGCATCGCCCCTTTTGCGCACAGGACGCCGACCAGCACCAGCAGACTATCGCCGGGCAGGAACGCGGCTGGCAGCAGACCGTTTTCAAGAAACAGAATCATAAACAGGACAAAATAGAGCATGCCGACCATGGAGGGATTGGCCAGCGTTTCGAAATCCTGAGCCCATAAGGCGTTCAGTAGTTGGGTCAAAAGTTCCATTCAGTATTCCTGGAAATCGGTTAACGTCGCACCTGTCAACCGGGTCAATCAGCACGGCGACATTTTTTATGATTTTATTATGGTCGCTCGCGGACACATTGTGTGGCCAGAACTGATCCCTGTTAAACGGCTAGGTAAGCAAGCACTAACTAACTTAAATGCAAAATGAATCCAATTGTAACAAAGCCAGAGGTTGTTCGTCACAGAAATTGCATCGTGATGAAGGATGATTTTGGCTAACCCGAGGAGATGACGCGAGGGTATTTACACAGGCTGACACTATAGAGGTTTGTTTACCCACTCCAGCCGGAAGGCGCAGCAAAGCGCCTGCCGGAGGACCGGGTCACTATTTTGCGTGACTGGCAGCTGTATCGAGGTGAACAACCGGATTATCAGCAAAAAGATAGCGGTCGGCATTGAATTCGAAGTCGTCACTGGTTTCGTTAAATAACATCTGCTTGGTGTTCTCCAGATGCTGCCACATGGCCAGTTTTGCCGCATGCGGATCTTTGCGAATCAAGGCTTTGAGAATCTGGTCGTGGTCGTCGCACCAGTTATCAACGGTACGGGAATCAATGTGATCGTGCAGTTTTTTCCAGTATGGGTTATGAACGCGCTGAGTCCACATTTTTTCAACAATAGCCGCCAGAGCCGTATTCTGCGTGGCCAGTGCGACCTGAACGTGAAACTGCAGATCCCACTCGGAGTCACGGAAACATTTTTCTTTGCGCGCGTTATCCTGGATCTCCATCAGCTTCATGATGTCCTGCTTGGTCACCTGGGTGGCGGCAAACTCAGCAATGTTGCTTTCAATCAGCTGGCGCGCCTGAAGCAGCTCGAAAGGACCGTAGTTGGCAAACTCCAGCTCTTCATCCGGCACAGGCGAGTGTTTTGGCTGGCTGGAAATCACATGGATACCTGACCCTTTACGCACTTCGACGTAGCCTTCAACCTCGAGCATGATGATGGCTTCCCGAACCACGGTGCGACTCACGCTCTTCTCATCAGCGATGTAGCGTTCCGCAGGTAACTTCTCACCCACCAGATAAACGCCCTGCTCAATGCGAGTTTTTAGCTCGGCGGCAAGCTGCTGATAAAGACGACGCGGTTCGTTGATTTCCATATGCGCTCCAGGAAGGGTATGGCGGATAATTTGTTATACCACTTTTGCGAGTCAGCCTCCAGATTTGCCAATAAAAAAGCCGCTCCAGAGAGCGGCATTTTCAGTGTACGACAGCGCTAACTTTGTGTCGCAGGTCCACCGAGCGAGCTTTTCGCCAGCTCCTCAGCAGACTGGTTTTTCAGCACCGTCCAGATAAGCACCGCGCCCATCAGGTCGAAGATCGCCAGCACGGCGAACAGTGGGCTAAAGCCGATGGTATCTGCCAGAGCACCCACGACGAGGGCAAACATGGTGCTGGCCGTCCAGGCTGCCATCCCGGTCAGACCGTTCGCCGTTGCCACTTCGTTACGACCAAAGACGTCAGAAGAGAGGGTAATCAGCGCGCCGGACAGAGACTGATGCGCAAAGCCACCGATGCACAGCAGGCCGATAGCCACGTACGGGCTGGTGAACAGGCCAATCATCCCTGGGCCAATCATCAGCAGTGCGCCCATGGTCACGACCATTTTGCGCGACACAATCAGGTTCACGCCAAACCAGCGCTGGAACAGCGGTGGCAGGTAGCCTCCGACGATGCAGCCGAGGTCAGCGAACAGCATTGGCATCCAGGCGAACATCGCAATTTCTTTCAGGTTAAAGCCGTAGACTTTAAACATGAACAGCGGGATCCAGGCGTTAAAGGTACCCCAGGCCGGTTCTGCCAGGAAGCGTGGCAGGGCGATACCCCAGAACTGACGGGTGCCCAGAATCTGCAGCACGGTCATTTTCTTGCCGTTGTTGGTCTGGTGTTGAGACTCCTGACCACCAATGATGTATTCGCGTTCTTCTTCAGACAGTTTTTTCTGATCGCGAGGATGCTTGTAGAAAATCAGCCATGCCATCGCCCAGGCAAAGCTCAGCACGCCCGAGATAATGAACGCCAGCTGCCAGCTGTGCATGACGATAGCCCACACCACCAGCGGCGGAGCAATCATCGCCCCGATAGACGAACCGACGTTGAAGTAACCGACCGCGATGGAACGCTCTTTCGCCGGGAACCACTCAGACGCGGCTTTCAGACCGGCCGGGATCATTGCGGCTTCTGCCGCACCGACTGCACCACGTGCCAGCGCCAGGCCACCCCAGCTTCCCGCCAGCGCGGTTGCGCCGCAGAAAATCGCCCAGGTCACGGCGAAGACCGCGTAGCCGATTTTGGTGCCGAGAATATCCAGAACGTAGCCGGCAACCGGCTGCATGATGGTATAAGCCGCAGAGTAGGCCGCAATAATGTAGGAGTACTGCTGTGTGGAAATATTCAGTTCCTGCATCAGCGTTGGCGCAGCCGCCGCTATGGTGTTACGCGTCAGGTAGCCCAGCACGGTGCCCAGCGTCACCAGTGCGATCATGTACCAACGTAACCCTTTAATTTTACGCATGTAAAACCTCATCGTTATGTTATTTCCGCACTGTCGTGCGGTGCCTCTCTACGCGGTGCGGGAGAAGCTTGTAACGGGAGGGCGTAGCCAGGAGAAACTCCCGGAACGGCCCGAACCTTGCCATAAGTAATCGTGCATAAGTCGGTATCCGTACCGCTGAATCCGATGCCTGAAGCACCGGTATTGCATTCCGTCGGCTTATATTTTGCGACGGCGAAAAGATAACTTGTCATACAGCTTTAAAAGGTGAGAGCCATCACAAATGTGTCAATATTTGTAAGGGCATTGTAATTGCTGCGTCAAGCCAGTACTGGCGCGGCCTTAGGCAGGGTTTACCCCTTTGGGCTTAGTTTATTTGTTGACGTTTATTGATCTAACTCACGAAAAAATCATCTGACTCTGGAAATTGGTGTGATAACTTTGCAGCATCTAAACATTACCTTTCTGACGCACTCGTAAACTCGTAAGAGGAAGACGCTAATGACCCCGTTTATGACCGAAGATTTTCTGTTAGATACTGAATTTGCCCGCCGTCTGTATCATGACTACGCCAAAGATCAGCCGATTTTCGACTACCACTGCCATCTTCCACCGCAGCAGGTTGCCGAAAATTACCGTTTCAAAAACCTGTATGACATCTGGCTGAAAGGTGACCACTACAAATGGCGCGCGATGCGCACCAACGGTGTGGCGGAACGTCTGTGTACCGGCGACGCTTCCGATCGCGAGAAATTTGACGCCTGGGCAGCGACCGTGCCACATACCATCGGCAACCCGCTTTATCACTGGACGCACCTTGAGCTGCGTCGTCCGTTCGGCATCACCGGCAAGCTGCTCTCCCCGAGCACCGCCGATGAAATCTGGAACGAATGCAATGAACTGCTGGCCCAGGACAAGTTCTCTGCCCGCGGCATCATGAAGCAGATGAACGTGAAGATGGTCGGCACCACCGACGATCCGATTGATTCTCTGGAGCATCACGCGGTTGTCGCCAAAGACACTTCGTTTGACGTCAAAGTCCTGCCGAGCTGGCGCCCGGATAAAGCCTTCAACATTGAGCAGGCAACCTTTGCCGACTACATGGCGAAGCTGGGTGAAGTGTCTGACACCGAGATCCGCCGCTTTGCCGATCTGCAGACTGCGCTGGCAAAACGTCTGGATCACTTTGCAGCACACGGCTGCAAAGTGTCTGACCATGCGCTCGACGTGGTGCTGTTTGCCGACGCCAACGAAGGCGAGCTGGACAGCATTCTGGCCCGTCGCCTCGGCGGTGAGAGCCTGAACGAACGTGAAGTGGCGCAGTTCAAAACGGCAGTGCTGGTATGGCTGGCAGCGGAATATGCCCGTCGCGGCTGGGTGCAGCAGTACCACATCGGTGCGTTGCGCAATAACAACCAGCGTCAGTTCAAACTGCTGGGTGCTGACGTGGGCTTCGACTCCATCAACGACCGTCCGCTGGCGGAAGAGCTCTCTAAACTGCTGAGCAAACAGAACGAAGAAAACCTGCTGCCAAAAACCATTCTTTACTGCCTGAACCCACGCGATAACGAAGTGCTGGGCACCATGATCGGCAACTTCCAGGGCGAAGGGATGCCGGGCAAGATGCAGTTCGGTTCCGGCTGGTGGTTCAACGATCAGAAAGATGGCATGGAACGTCAGATGACCCAGCTGGCGCAGCTCGGCCTGCTGAGCCGCTTCGTGGGTATGCTAACCGACAGCCGCAGCTTCCTTTCTTACACTCGCCATGAATACTTCCGCCGCATCCTGTGCCAGATGATTGGCCGTTGGGTGGCCGCGGGCGAAGCGCCAGCCGATATCCAGCTGCTGGGCGAAATGGTGAGAAACATCTGCTTTAACAATGCGCGCGACTACTTCGCCATTGAACTGAACTAAGCCTTTGAGGTTGATATGCAATACATCAAGATCCATTCGCTGGATAACGTTGCAGTAGCGCTGGCCGATCTGAGCGAAGGCACGGAAGTGACTTTCGATAACCAGGCCGTCACGCTTCGTCAGGCGGTTTCGCGCGGGCATAAATTCGCACTGGGCGAGATTGCCAAAGGCGAAAACGTGGTGAAATACGGCTTGCCGATCGGTCATGCGCTGGCTGATATCGCGGCGGGTGAATTCATTCACTCCCACAATACGCGCACCAATCTTAGCGATCTGGATGAGTACAGCTATCAACCTGATTTTCTGATTGAAGAGAGCCAGCAGAGCGATCGTGACGTGCAGATCTACCGCCGCGCCAGCGGTGAAGTGGGGATCCGCAATGAGCTGTGGATCCTCCCGACCGTCGGCTGCGTCAACGGGATCGCCCGTCAGATCCAGAGTCGGTTCCTGAAAGAGACGAACGATGCCGAAGGCACCGACGGCGTGTTCCTGTTCAGCCACACTTACGGCTGCTCCCAGCTGGGCGACGATCACATCAACACCCGCACCATGCTGCAAAACATGGTACGCCACCCGAATGCCGGGGCGGTGCTGGTAATTGGTCTGGGCTGTGAGAACAATCAGGTCGATGCCTTCCGCGAAACGCTGGGGGATTTCGATGCCTCTCGCGTCCATTTCATGGTCTGCCAACACCAGGATGATGAAGTGGAAGCCGGGCTGGAGCACCTGCACCAGCTGTATGAGGTGATGCGTCACGACCAGCGCGAAGCGGGCAAGCTGAGCGAGCTGAAGTTTGGCCTCGAGTGCGGCGGATCGGACGGTTTGTCCGGCATTACCGCCAACCCGATGCTGGGCCGTTTCTCCGATTATGTGATTGGCAATGGCGGTACCACCGTGCTGACCGAAGTGCCGGAGATGTTCGGTGCGGAACGCATTCTGATGAGCCACTGCCGCGACGAAGAGACGTTTGAAAAGACCGTCACCATGGTCAACGACTTCAAACAGTACTTTATTGCCCACAACCAGCCGATTTACGAAAACCCCTCCCCGGGTAATAAAGCTGGCGGTATCACCACGCTCGAAGAGAAATCTCTCGGCTGTACCCAGAAAGCGGGTGCCAGCCAGGTGGTGGATGTGCTGCGCTACGGCGAGCGGCTGATTACCCCGGGGTTGAACCTGTTAAGCGCCCCGGGCAACGACGCCGTCGCCACCAGCGCACTGGCGGGAGCAGGCTGCCATATGGTGCTGTTCAGCACCGGTCGCGGTACGCCGTACGGCGGTTTTGTGCCAACGGTAAAAATCGCCACCAACAGCGAGCTGGCGGCGAAGAAAAAGCACTGGATTGATTTTGATGCGGGTCAGCTGATCCACGGCAAAGCGATGCCGCAGCTGCTGAATGAGTTTGTGGATGTGATAGTGGATATTGCTAACGGCAAGCCGACCTGCAACGAACGCAACGACTTCCGCGAGCTGGCAATCTTTAAGAGTGGTGTGACGCTGTAGTACCGCGCGGCCTGATGCCCTCACCCTGATCCTCTCCCACAGGGAGATTAAAAACGGCAACCTCTGGGTTGCCGTTTTGCTATTAACCTCGTAACGCGTTTTTCGCCAGACGCGCGTCTTCCGCCTGACAAACCGCAGCGGTAAACATCACGTCAGTGGAGGAGTTAATCGCCGTTTCGCAGGAGTCCTGCAGCACGCCAATGATAAAGCCTACTGCCACCACCTGCATGGCGATCTCGTTCGGGATGCCGAACATATTACAGGCCAGCGGGATCAGCAGCAGGGAACCGCCCGCCACGCCGGATGCACCGCAGGCGCACAGGGCCGCAACCACGCTGAGCAGCAGCGCGGTCGGCAGATCCACCGGAATACCCAGCGTATACACCGCCGCCAGCGTCAGCACGGTAATGGTGATCGCCGCACCGGCCATATTAACAGTCGCCCCCAGCGGAATGGACACCGAGTAGGTATCACGATCCAGGTTCAGCTTTTCGCACAGGGCCATATTCACCGGAATGTTGGCGGCCGAGCTGCGGGTAAAGAAGGCGGTAACGCCACTTTCGCGCAGGCACATCAGCACCAGCGGATACGGGTTGCGACGGATCTGCAGGAACACCAGCAGCGGGTTGATCACCAACGCCACCACGGCCATACAGCCAATCAGCACCAGCAGCAGCTGGGCGTAGCTCCACAGTGCGCTAAAACCGGTGGTTGCCAGCGTTGATGCCACCAGCCCAAAGATGCCGATTGGTGCAAAGCGAATCACCAGCTGTACGATCCAGGTCACGGCACCGGAGAGGTCGTTGATCAGATTTTTGGTGGTGTCGTTGCTGTGGCGCAGGGCAAAGCCCAGACCGATGGCCCATACCAGAATCCCAATGTAGTTAGCGTTGAGCAGGGCATGAATCGGGTTCGCAACGATGCTCATCAGCAGGCCGTGCATGACCTCAACAATGCCCGCCGGCGGCGTAATGTCGGTCGCGCCGGTGGTCAGCTGCAGCGTGGAAGGGAAAATAAAACTCACCAACACGGCGGTGAGTGCGGCAGCAAAAGTGCCGAATAAATAGAGCCACAGAATAGGGCGGATATTGGTTTTTTGCCCCTGCTGATGGTTGGCGATAGAGGCCATCACCAGGGTTAACACCAGCACCGGCGCAACGGCTTTCAGCGCGCCAACGAACAGCGTGCCGAGCAGGCCGGTGGCAACGGCTGCAGGTTTCGAGAGAAGCGCCAGGGCGATGCCCAGCACCAGGCCTATCAGTATCTGTTTAACAAGGCTGCCGCGCGAAAGACGCCCGAGCAGACCAGACGATTGCATGGTCATTGAGTATTCCTTAAGTGAGATTGCGTTCCGTCCCGGAGGTGCTCTAAGGCACTTGTGATTCCGGATAGAGGTTTGTTGTTTGCCTGGTTGAGTATATTGAATGCGCGGGGAGTGAGAAGTGCAAAATGCTGGGTTTTACGTACTGCGTCATACTTTTTAACTTTAATTTTACATTTTATTAGCCCGGCGCGCAGATGTGCGTGCCGGGCCCAAACATTACTGCGCCTGCTGTTTCTTATCGTTCAGATGGTTAACCCAGGCATTGATTGCCAGGGTCAAGACCAGGATACCAAACACCACGCCCAGCGAAATGGCGATCGGAATGTGATAGAAATCGACGATCATCATTTTGATGCCGATAAACACCAGAATCACCGACAGGCCGTACTTCAGCATCGAGAAGCGCTCTGCCACGCCCGCCAGCAGGAAGTACATCGCACGCAGGCCGAGGATCGCAAACAGGTTCGAGGTCAGGACAATGAACGGGTCAGTGGTCACCGCGAAAATCGCCGGGATGCTGTCGACGGCGAAGATCACGTCGCTCAGCTCCACGAGGATCAGCACCAGCAGCAGCGGCGTAGCGAACAGCAGGCCGTTCTTACGCACGAAGAAGTGCTCATTGTCGATGGTGTCGGTCATTCGCAGGTGGCTGCGGATCCAGCGTACCAGCGGCTTCTCGCCGATACCCGCCTCGTCTTCTTTCGCCAGCGCCATCTTCACGCCGGTGAACAGCAGGAACGCACCGAAGACATACAGTAGCCACTCGAACTGCGAAATCAGCCAGCTACCGGCGAAGATCATGATGGTACGCAGCACAATCGCGCCCAGCACGCCGTACACCAGCACCCGACGCTGCAGCGCAGCAGGAACGGCAAAGTAACTGAACAGCATCAGCCAGACGAAGACGTTGTCGACAGCCAGCGCTTTTTCAATCAGATAGCCGGTGAGGAACGCCAGCGCTTGCGGATCGGCCACCGCGCGGCCCTGGGTAATGGAGAGATACCACCAGAAGGCGGCACAGAACAGCAAAGAGAGGGTGACCCACACCAGCGACCAGGCGGCCGCTTGCTTCATGGTCATGCCATGCTCGCCGCGACGCCCCTGCAAAAAGAGATCGATCGCCAGCATGATGAGCACGACAACGGCGAATCCGCCCCATAACATTGGAGTACCGACAGAATGCATATTATTTTCCTTACGCTTAAAAAACAAAAACGGCTAACGTCAGAAGACGATAGCCGTTGCGTTTTTTATGCATAGACCTCGCCTTCCGGCAAGGTCTCACTTACAACAAGAAAGGAATACGTTCATCGTATTCCTTTTTCGTTGCCCGGCGACCGGATGCGGTTTTGTACGCATCGTAATGACGATCCACCGGCAAGGAAGTTACTCCCCTTTGCGGGTAACAAAATATGTCAGGTCATTGATTTCGTCAATGACCTGTACAGACTCATTACACAGCTTTACGCGGGAATTTCTGCGCTCACGCCGTCCGCTGGGAAGACCACGCCCGTCTGACGACGGATCTCGGTCTGCAGCTTCGCGGTGGTGCGGCTTACTGCAAGGCCTGGATGGTTCACTTCCTCGCTTTCGACCAGGCGCGCAAACACCTCTGCCTCATACAGCATAGTGTTAATATGCTGGGGCTGCGTCAACTCCTGGGCTTTGCCGCCGCGCGGCACGTAGCTCAACTTCTGGCATTCGGAAATCTTCTCGATCACCAGCGAGCCGTTCTCGCCCTGGATTTCGCTCGGCAGCACCGAGTCACTCACTTTCGAGTGCTGCAGCGTGACGCTGAAATCGCCGTAATCCAGCACCGCCAGCCCATGGGCATCCACGCCGCTCTCGAGCAGGCTTGCGGTGGCCTGCACCCGGTGCGGTTCGCCCCACAGCGCGACCGCGGAGGCCAGGCAGTAGAAGCCGATATCCATAATCGATCCGTTGGAGAACGCCGGATTAAAGGTGTTAGGGTTCTCGCCGTCCAGATAGCGCTGATAGCGCGATGAGTACTGGCAGTAGTTAATAAAGGCTTTACGTACTTTGCCCAGCTTCGGCAACGATTGTTGCAGCAGCAGGAAGTTCGGCAGGCTGGCGGTTTTAAACGCTTCAAACAGCACCACCTGGTTTTCCCGCGCCAGCGCAATGGCCTCTTCAACCTGCTGAATATTGGACGCCAGCGGTTTCTCGCAAATCACATGTTTTTTATGGCTGAGAAACAGCTTCGTTTGCGGGAAGTGCAGTGAATTGGGGCTGGCAATATAGACCGCGTCAATGGCATCGCTTTGCGCCATATCGTCCAGAGAGGTAAACAGATGCTCGACGAGGTAGTCGCTCGCAAAAGCTTGTGCCTGCTCAAGGCTGCGGGAATAGACTGCGGTGAGTTTATATTTGCCGGTTTCATGGGCGGCATCGACGAACTGGCGGGTGATCCAGTTCGTACCAACGACTGCGAAACGTATCATAACGCTTTACGTGCTCCGTAGAGGGGGTCTGTGGTCACTGTAGCACGCGAGGATGACAAAACCAGTGCGCCATCACGCATTACTCTTTAACGATAAATGCGTCAGCCACAGGCGAGTATCAAACTCCAGCTGGTGATACTGCGGCTCCATATGGCAGCACAGGGAGTAGAACGCCTTGTCGTGCTCTTTTTCTTTCAGGTGCGCCAGCTCGTGTACCACGATCATGCGTAAAAATGCTTCCGGCGCGTTGCGAAACACCGTCGCCACGCGGATTTCCGCTTTGGCTTTCAGCTTTCCGCCCTGTACGCGGGAGATGGCGGTATGCAGGCCGAGGGCGTTTTTCAGCACGTGGATCTTGTTGTCGTACATCACCTTATTGATCGGGGGGGCGCTCTTCAAATACCGGTTTTTCAGATCCTGCGTATACTGCCAGAGGGCTTTATCCGTCGCGATGTCGTGGGTACCCGGATAGCGTTTTTCCAGTACCGCGCCCAGCTTTTGCTCGCTAATAAGCGTGCGTACCTGGGACAATAAATTCTCCGGATAGCCCTGGAGATAGGTTAGTTGGTTCATCAAAACCCCAAAATAATTTGAAAACGGGTATACTCACGCACCCTTTTCAGGGATAACGCCGAAATTTTACCATTCAGGAGGGCCGATGAGCCACTTAGACAACGGTTTCCGTTCACTCGACTTAAAACGTTTCCCGGAAACGGATGACGTTAACCCGCTCCAGGCGTGGGAAGCAGCGGATGAATACCTGCTGCAGCAGTTGGATGACACCGAAATCAGCGGCCCGGTTTTGATCCTGAATGATATTTTCGGTGCCCTGAGCTGCGCGCTGGCCGAACATACCCCGTACAGCATCGGTGACTCCTATCTGAGCGAGCTGGCGACGCGTGAGAACCTGCGTCACAACGACATCGCGGAATCCAGCGTTAAGTTCCTCGACAGCACCGCCGAGTACCCGCAGGCACCGGGCGTTGTGCTGATTAAGATCCCGAAGACAATGGCATTGCTGGAACAGCAGCTGCGCGCGCTACGTCATGTGGTCACGCCGCAAACGCGCATTATTGCCGGTGCAAAAGCGCGTGATATTCACACCTCGACGCTGGAGCTGTTCGAGAAAGTGCTGGGTCCAACCACCACTACCCTGGCGTGGAAAAAGGCGCGTCTGATCAACTGTACCTTCAGCGAGCCTGCGCTTGCGGACGCACAGCAGATTTTGAGCTGGAAGCTGGAAGGCACCGACTGGACCATCCATAACCACGCAAACGTCTTCTCTCGTACCGGGCTGGATATTGGCGCGCGCTTCTTTATCGAGCATCTGCCGCAAAACCTGGAAGGCGAAATCGTCGATCTCGGTTGTGGTAACGGCGTGGTTGGTCTGACCCTGCTGGAGAAAAACCCAGAGGCGAGCGTGCTCTTTACCGATGAATCGCCGATGGCGGTAGCCTCCAGCCGTCTGAACGTTGAAACCAACATGCCCGACGCGCTGGACCGCTGCGAGTTTATGATCAACAACGCCCTGTCAGGCGTGGAGCCGTTCCGCTTTAACGCGATCCTGTGCAACCCGCCGTTCCATCAGCAGCATGCCCTGACCGATAACGTTGCCTGGGAGATGTTCCATCACGCGCGCCGCTGCCTGAAAATCAACGGCGAGCTGTACATCGTGGCTAACCGCCACCTGGACTACTTCCATAAGCTGAAGAAGATCTTCGGCAACTGCGCCACCGTGGCGACCAATAACAAATTCGTGGTGTTGAAAGCGGTGAAATTAGGCCGTAACCGCTAGATCTCCAGCGCTAAACGGGTGCCCTGCGCAATCGCGCGCCGGGCATCCAGCTCCATCGCCACGTCGCACCCGCCAATCAAATGTACCGTTTTGCCCGCTTCACGCAGCGGCTCGGCGAGATCGCGCTTCGGCTCCTGACCTGCGCACAAAATCACCTGATCCACCCGCAACAGCTGTGGCTCACCACCGATCAGCACATGCAGACCGTCGTCGTCGATCTTCTGGTAGCTTACCGCCGGGATCATCTTCACCCCGCGAGAGAGCAGGGTGGCGCGGTGGATCCAGCCGGTGGTTTTCCCCAGCCCATCCCCCGGTTTACTGGCTTTACGCTGCAGCATCACTATCTGGCGCGGGCTTAACGGCAGCTGCGGTCCTTCCGGGCGCAAACCGCCGACCTGGTTCAGGCTGGTGTCGATCCCCCACTCTTCGCAGAACTCGGCGATATTCTGGCTGGTGGCCGGCCCCGGCTGGCTCAGGTACATAGCGGTGTCAAAGCCGATCCCGCCGCAGCCGATAATCGCCACGCGCTCCCCCACCGGGGCTTTGTCGCGCAGCACGTCGAGATAGCTCAACACCTTCGGATGATCGATGCCCTCGATCTCAGGCAGGCGCGGAGCGATCCCGCTGGCGAGGATCGTTTCGTCAAAGTCGATCAGATCCTGAGCGGTGACAAACTGGTTGAGCCGCAGATCGACATCCGTGATTTCGATCATCCGCGCGTAATAGCGCAGGGTTTCATAAAACTCCTCTTTGCCGGGGATCTGTTTGGCGATATTAAACTGTCCGCCAATTTCTGCGGCGGCATCAAACAGCGTCACCGCATGACCGCGCGCGGCGGCATTCACCGCAAACGCTAGCCCCGCCGGGCCTGCGCCCACCACCGCCAGCCGCTTTTTATTGACTGCCGGGACAACCGGCATTTTGGTTTCGTGGCAGGCGCGGGGGTTCACCAGGCAGGAGGTCACTTTGCCGACGAAGATCTGATCCAGGCAGGCCTGGTTACAGCCGATACAGGTGTTGATCTCATCCGCCCGTCCGCTCTGGGCTTTTGACAGCAGCTCGGCATCGGCGAGGAACGGCCGCGCCATCGACACCATATCGGCGTCACCGTTGGCCAGAAGATCGTCTGCCACCTGGGGATCGTTAATGCGGTTGGTGGTCACCAGCGGGATCGACACCTTGCCCTTCAGCTTGCGCGTCACCCAGCTGAACGCTGCGCGCGGCACCGGGGTCGCGATGGTCGGGATCCGCGCCTCATGCCAGCCGATCCCGGTGTTAATGATGGTCGCGCCTGCGGCTTCGATGGCCTGCGCCAGCTGGACGGTTTCGTCGAAGGTGCCCCCGCCCTGCACCAGATCCAGCATCGACAGGCGGAAGATGATAATAAAGTCGGCCCCCGCGCGTTCGCGTACCGCGCGCACCACGTCTACCGCAAAGCGCATCCGGCGCGGATAGTCGCCGCCCCATTGGTCATCGCGCTGGTTGGTGCGGGCGGCAAGGAATTCGTTAATCAGATAGCCTTCGGAGCCCATCACCTCCACGCCGTCGTAGCCTGCTTCCCGCGCCAGCGCGGCGCAGCGGGCAAAGTCATCGATCAGGGTCAGGATCTCATCGTGGGTGAGGGCGTGAGGCGTAAAGCGGTTGATCGGGGCCTGGATCGCCGACGGGGCCACCAGGTTCGGCTGATAGCTATAGCGTCCGGTGTGCAGAATTTGCAGGGCGATTTTGCCGCCTTCCCGGTGGACGGCATCGGTCACAATCCGGTGGTGCGGTAGCTGTGCCGCATCGTTGAGCACCGCGCCGCCCTCCATCCCAACGCCCGAAAGGGCAGGGGCCACGCCGCCGGTGACAATCAGCGCCACCCCGTGGCGGGCGCGCTCGGCGTAGAAGGCTGCCAGCCGCTCTGCGCCGTCCGGGCGCTCCTCCAGACCGGTATGCATCGAGCCCATTAACACGCGGTTTTTGAGCGTAGTGAACCCCAGATCGAGGGGGGCGAATAACGACGGGTAGCGGCTCATAGTCTCTTCCAATGTAAAATTATTGTTATGTGGTCGGATGAGTTAATAATTTAGCCAGCGGCGGGGAAAAGGTAAAAAGGGAGTGTAGTGAATGTGATGGGATTCAAATATTAGGTGCGGCCTGTTGCCCTCACCCTAACCCTCTCCCTGAGGGAGAGGGGATTCTGACTCCCTCTCCCTCAGGGAGAGGGGCGGGGTGAGGGTGAACGTACCAGCCCCGGCGCCTGCCACATCGAGGTGGTCAGCCCGCTGTCCACCAGTCCAAGCTGGTCAGCGTACACCGCCTGCCATTTCTGCATCATGCCGTCGTACAGCTCCCGATGCGCCGGGTTCGGGGTGAACTCCCGGCTCCATCGCACCAGCTTCTCGCCCGTCGCAGCCATATCGGCAAACAGCCCCGCGCCGGTCCCGGCGGCAATTGCGCAGCCCAGCGCGGTGGCCTCTTTCACCTCTGGCACCCGCACCGGTAACCCGGTGACGTCACTTAATATCTGGCTCCACAGCGCCCCTTTCGCGCCGCCCCCGGCAAACACCAGGCCGTCAAAGGTCACGCCGGAAAACTGCGAAATTTGCGCCAGATTGCAGGCAGAGACAATCGCGGCGTTCTCCTCCAGGGCGCGGAACAGCGTGGCTTTATTGCATTTTTCCGGGTCGATGGAGAGATTAATAAACGACGGCGCGGCGTGATACCACTGCTTAAAATGCATCGCGTCAGAGAAGATCGGCATCACTCCGTGAGAGCCCGGCGGCACCCGACTGGCCATCTCTTCCATCAGTGTGTAAGTGTCCACACCCATCCGCTCGGCAATCAGCTTTTCTTCGGCGCAGAAGGCATCGCGGAACCAGCGCATCGTCAGGCCGGTAAAGAAGCTGATCGACTCGGCCTGCGCCATACCGGGGATCACGTGCGGGTTCACGCGGATGTTCATCTGCGGATCGGTTCGCACCTGGGGCAGATTCACCACCTGCTGCCAGAAGGTACCGCCCAGCACCGCCGTTTGCCCGGGGCGTACCACGCCCAGCCCAAGGCAGCCCAACTGCACGTCGCCGCCGCCCATCACCACCGGCGTGCCTTCGCGCAGGCCGCATTGCTGGGCGGCTGCGCGGGTGACAGCCCCAAGCAGGGTGCCGGTCTCTTTCACCGGAGAGAGAATGTCGGCGCGCAGCCCGGCCATGTCCAGCAGCGCCGGACGCCAGTCGCGGCTGAACAGATCCAGCATCCCGGTGGTGCCCGCGTTAGAAGGGTCGACGGCCAGCTCGCCGGAGAGCTTCGCTGCCAGCCAGTCGCTGATCATGGTGATGGTGGCGGCCTTGCGATAAATATCCGGGCGATGGTGCGCCAGCCACAGCAGGCGCGGCATGGCGCTCAGGGCCAGGGTCTGGCCGGAGACGTCGTACACTTCGGATTCAAAGCGGAAGTCGTGGATCTCTTTCAGTTCCGCCACTTCGCGGCTGGCGCGGGCATCGACGTTGGCGCAGGCCCAGATCGCCTGGCCGTTGCGATCGTACAGCACGATCCCTTCGCGCATTGAACAGCAGGCGACGGACTGAATATCCACAGCGCGCAGGTGCGCCCGCTCCAGCGCCTGATGAATACACTGACAGGCCAGCCGCCAGTTGGTGTCGAGATCGAACTCCATCGAGCCGGGGACATTCTCCACGCTCAGGTGCTTCCACTCCGCCTGGCCGACCGCTATCTGATTGCCGTTAAGATCGAACACCACGGCGCGAACGCTTCCCGTCCCTGCATCTAACGCTAAAAGGTAACTCATGAGTCTGCCTCGTGTCAGGCACGGGATTGGCCCTTAGCTTGCCAGAGCCAGCACCGCGCGGGCTGTCATCTCTTCCGTCACCAGGCCATTGATACGGCGACCGTTCAGTGCGGCATAAATCGCATCGGCTTTCTCTTCCCCTCCGGCTACGCCAACGATGGTAGGCAGCTGCGCCAGCTCGTCGAGCGTCACGCCCAGTAACTCCTGATGGATGGCCAGATCCGGCACCCGTTCCCCTGCGGCATTCAGGAAATAGCCCAGGATGTCGCCGACCGCCCCTTTGCGGGCCAGCATCAGCTGCTCGCCTTCGCTGATATAGCCGGAGCGCAAAATGGTGGCGTCCCGGCGCTGGTTTATCGATCCAATTCCGACCACCGCCACGTCAGCGGCGCTGGCGGCGAGGATCACATCCCGCACGCTGGCTTCCCGTTTTAGGATCCCGGCTACCTCCGCGGATGACACCCGCAGCGGGGCGGGGATCATGCTGACGCTGCAGGCCGCATCCAGCTGGCCAATGCCGGTCATATACGGCCCGACCCCACCGGAGAGCGTCACCAGTCGTACCTGCTGGGAGCTGATAAAGCCGCTCAGGTGCTGCAGGCAGCTCATGGTGGCTTCACCAAATCCCACCGCCAGTAGCTGGCCTGCAGCCAGTACGCCCATCAGCGACTGGGCGGCGCCAATCCCTAAGCGCACGTTCATCGGCGGGGTGTTCAGCGCAGGCAGCACGCGGGCTAGCTTCAGGCCGAAGCGCTGCTGCAGCGCGGTTTCCAGCGCCAGACAGCCTTCATAGCGGGAGTTGATCTGTACGCGGATCACCCCCGACTGGCGCCCTTTTTCCAGCAGGCGCGAAATCTTCAGGCGCGGCAATCCCAGCCGCTCGCCGATATCGTTCTGCGTCAGGCCGTCGTGGTAGTAGCACCACGCCACGCGGGCCACCAGCTCCTCTTCCGCCAGCGCCAGCCCGGCAAAACGTCCCTCTTCGACACTGCGTTTCTCGCTCATAGATGAACTCTTATCAAAATTTAGATCATATGTTCGGTGTGCCACAGGGCGAAAGTGTGAGCCACACGGCAAATTGCATATTCAGGAATGTTTCCGCTTTATCGGGATCCTATCCCTGAAAGTGTGATCCCTGCACGGTTGTAAATATAGTTCAGGGTCTACGCTTTTGAACATTATTGAATCAAAAAATCATTTGTTCAATGGTGGGGCGATAATGACAGCACTTATCGAAGCGCGTGGGATCCACAAGCAGTTTTCCGGCGTTCCTGTATTGAAAGACATTGATTTCACGCTACAGGCGGGCCAGGTGCATGCCCTAATGGGCGGCAACGGCGCGGGAAAATCCACCCTGATGAAGATTGTCGCCGGGGTCGAAACCCCCGACCGTGGTGAACTTTATATTGCTGGCCGCCCGTTTGCTCGCCTGAAGCCGGTGCAGGCGCACCAGCTGGGCATCTACCTGGTGCCGCAGGAGCCAATGCTGTTCCCGAACCTCAGCGTGCGGGAAAACATCCTTTTTCGTCTGCCGCGCAACAACGCGACCGCCCAACGCCTCGCCGATAAGCTGGAGCAGCTTCAGTGCCAGCTCAATCTGGACGCCGCCGCCAGCACCCTGGAGGTGGCGGATCAGCAGATGGTGGAGATCCTGCGCGGGCTGATGCGCGAGGCAACGATCCTGATCCTCGACGAACCCACCGCCTCGCTGACCCCTGGCGAAACGGAACGCCTGTTTCGCCAGATCCGCGCTCTGCAGGCGCTTGGCGTCGGCATCGTGTTTATCTCACACAAATTGCCTGAAATCCGCCAGCTCGCCAGCCACGTCTCGGTGATGCGCGACGGGGCGGTGGTGCTGAGCGGCGAAACGGCGCAGTTCGACGATCGGGCCCTGATTGCCGCCATGACCCCGGTCAGCCGGGAGCAGGGCCTGACGGACACGCAAAAGCTGTGGCTGGCGCTGCCGGGCAATCGGCGGACGCAGGCCAAAGACTTCCCGGTGCTGCGGGTAGAAAACCTCACCGGGGAGGGCTTTATCGATCTGAATCTGGAGATCTACGCCGGGGAGATCGTCGGTCTGGCCGGGTTAGTGGGATCCGGGCGCACCGAGTTTGCCGAAACGCTGTACGGCTTACGCCCGCAGCGCGCAGGGCGCATCTGGCTTGAGAACCAGCAGATCGACGGCGATCCGGTCAGCGCCCGGCTCAACAAAGGGCTGGTGTATCTCCCGGAAGACCGCCAGGTCTCCGGTCTGTTCCTTGATGCGCCGGTGCGCTGGAACACGGTGGCACTGAACGAGCCTTCCATCTGGCAGCAAAAGAGCCGCGAGGCGGCGGTGGTCGAGCGCTATCACCGGGCGCTGGGGATCAAACTCAACGGCCCGGATCAGACCGTGCGCACGCTGTCGGGCGGCAACCAGCAAAAAGTGCTGCTGGCGCGCTGCCTCGAAGCCAATCCTTTATTACTGATCGTTGATGAACCGACCCGCGGCGTGGACGTCTCGGCCCGCGCCGACATCTATCAACTGCTGAAAAGCGTGGCGGCGCAGAACGTGGCGGTGCTGATGATCTCCAGCGACATGGACGAATTCCCCGGTCTTGCCGACCGGGTGCTGGTGATGCACCAGGGGATGCTCAACGGCGAACTGCCGCGCCACGCCGTCAGCCTCGAGCGGATGATGGCTCTGGCCTTTGGAGGACAGGCATGAAAACACTGCTGAAAAACCGCGAGCTCAGCGCCTTCCTCGCCATCGTGGCGCTGTTTGCGGTGCTGGTGGTGCTCAACCCGGCCTACCTGAGCCTGCAAACGCTGGGGATGATTTTCGCCAGCTCGCAGATCCTGATCCTGCTGGCCCTCGGGGCGGCGCTGGTGATGCTGACGCGCAACATTGATGTTTCGGTAGGTTCGACGGTCGGATTGAGCGCCATTGCCGTTGGTGTCGCGCTGAACAACGGTTACGGCCTGCCGGTGGCGATCCTCTTCGCGCTGGCGATAGGTGCCCTGGCGGGGGCGTTTAACGGCCTGCTGGTGGTGGGGCTGCGCATTCCGGCGATTGTTGCCACCCTTGGTACCCTGGGGCTGTATCGCGGGGCGATGCTGCTGTGGACCGGCGGCAAGTGGATTGAAGGCCTGCCGCCAGGCCTGAAGTCTCTTTCGGCACCGCTGGCGCTCGGCATCTCGCCGCTGGGGATGGTGGTGCTGGCGTTAGCTGCCGTCGGCGCGTGGACCCTGTCGCGCACCGCTTTTGGCCGGGATTTTTATGCGGTAGGCGATAACCTGGCCGCCGCGCGCCAGCTGGGCGTGGCGGTCAATCGCACCCGGATGGCGGCCTTCACCCTGAATGGCGTGCTGGCAGCCTGCGCCGGGATTGTGTTTGCCGCGCAGATTGGCTTCGTACCTAACCAGACCGGCAGCGGGCTGGAGATGAAAGCCATCGCCGCCTGCGTGCTGGGCGGCATCTCGTTGCTCGGCGGCACCGGGACCTTGATCGGTGCGCTGCTCGGGGCCTTCTTCCTGACCCAAATCGACACCGTGCTGGTGCTGTTCCGCCTCCCGGCCTGGTGGAACGACTTTATCGCCGGGCTGGTGCTGCTGGGAGTGCTGGTGCTCGACGGGCGGCTGCGCCAGGCGCTGGCGCGGCATCAGCGGGCATTGAAATACAGCCGCTTCCAGCCGGGCAACAAAGGCGGGAAGCACGTCACCCCGTTTCCCAAACGCAAAAAAGAGGTGGCGTAAATGAAGCTTAACTGGGAATGGGTCCTGCTGGTGTTACTGGTGCTGGAGATCCTGCTGTTTGGCGCCATTAATCCGCGGATGCTCGACATCAATATGCTGCTGTTCAGCACCAGCGATTTTATCTGCATCGGTATTGTGGCGCTGCCCCTGACGTTAGTGATCGTCAGTGGCGGGATCGACATTTCGCTCGGCTCCACCATCGGCCTGTGCGCCATCGCGCTGGGGGTGATGATGCAGGCCGGGCTGCCGATGGCGGCGGCGATCCCGCTCACCCTGCTGATCGGGCTGCTGTGCGGGTTGTTCAACGCGGCGCTGATCCACTACACCGGCATCAGCCCGCTGGTGATCACCCTAGGTACTTTGTACCTGTACGGCGGCGGGGCGCTGCTGCTTTCGGGGATGGCGGGGGCGACCGGCTACGAAGGCATCGGCGGTTTTCCGGAGAGCTTCACCGCCTTTGCCAACCTGACGCTGCTGGGCCTGCCGATCCCGCTGGTGCTGTTCGCGGTGATTACCCTTTTCTTCTGGCTGATTGCCCATCGCGGGCGCTTTGGCCGCCACCTGTTCTTGATTGGGCAAAACCCGCGTGCGGCGCGCTATGCGGCGCTGTCGGTCAACGGCATGCCGTATGCACTGTACGGTCTGGTGGGGGTGGCGTCGGCGATTGCCGCGCTGGTGATGGTCTCCTATTTCGGCTCGGCGCGTTCCGATCTCGGGCGCGATCTGCTCATGCCCGCGCTTACCGCGGCGGTGCTCGGCGGGGCGAATATCTATGGCGGTTCAGGTTCGGTTATCGGTACAGCGCTGGCGGCACTGCTGGTGGGGTATCTGCAACAGGGTTTACAGATGGTCGGCATCCCCAACCAGGTGTCGAGCGCGCTGTCAGGGGCGCTGTTGGTTGTGGTGGTCATGGGGCGTTCGCTGAGTCTGCACCGTGAATGGGTGCGTTCTCTTCTCACAAAAAATACCCGGAGCGTAAGATGAAAATAAAACTGATGGTGCTGGCAGTGGCGTTAAGCGTCGCCTCGGCGCAGGCGGCGGATCGCATCGCGTTTATCCCGAAACTGGTGGGGGTGGGCTTCTTTACCAGCGGCGGCAACGGCGCGAAAGAGGCGGGTAAAGCACTGGGCGCGGACGTCACTTACGATGGCCCGACCGAGCCGAGCGTCTCCGGGCAGGTGCAGCTGATCAATAACTTCGTCAACCAGGGCTATAACGCCATTATCGTTTCGGCGGTCTCGCCGGACGGTCTCTGCCCGGCGCTCAAACGCGCCATGCAGCGCGGGGTAAAAGTGCTGACCTGGGATTCCGACACCAAACCGGAGTGCCGCAGCATCTACATCAACCAGGGCACTCCGGAACAGCTTGGCGGTCTGCTGGTTGAGATGGCCGCGAAGCAGGTGACCAAACCAGCCGCCAAAGTGGCGTTCTTCTACTCCAGCCCGACCGTCACCGACCAGAACCAGTGGGTCAACGCCGCGAAAGCGAAAATTGCGAAAGAGCATCCTCAGTGGCAGATCGTCACCACTCAGTTTGGCTATAACGACGCCACCAAATCACTGCAGACCGCCGAAGGGATCTTAAAAGCCTACCCGGATCTGGATGCGATTATCGCCCCGGACGCTAACGCGCTGCCGGCGGCGGCGCAGGCGGCAGAGAACCTGAAGCGCGAAGGGGTGGCGATTGTCGGATTCAGTACGCCTAATGTGATGCGTCCATACGTTGAGCGCGGCACGGTGAAAGCCTTCGGCCTGTGGGATGTCGTGCAACAGGGCAAAATTGCGGTCAATGTCGCCGATCGTTTGTTGAAAAAAGGCGATCTTAACGTCGGCGACAGCGTAGAGGTCAAAGATATCGGCACCCTGAAGGTCGAACCGAACAGCGTGCAGGGCTATCAGTATGAAGCGAAAGGGAATGGCATCGTGCTGCTGCCGGAGCGGGTGGTGTTCACCAAAGAGAACATCAACAAATACGACTTCTGACGGGGGAGAACATGGCTGATTTAGACGACATCAAAGAAGGTAAGAACTTTGGCCTCGACCGGCCGCAGCAGAACGTGCCGTTCACGCTGAAAGGCTGCGGGGCGCTGGACTGGGGAATGCAGTCGCGGCTGGCGCGGATCTTCAACCCCGCCAGCAACCGCACGGTGATGCTGGCCTTCGATCATGGCTATTTCCAGGGGCCGACCACCGGGCTTGAGCGCATCGATCTCTCTATTGCGCCGCTGTTCGCCGAAACCGACGTGCTGATGTGCACCCGCGGGATCCTGCGAAGCCAGGTGCCGCCCGCCACCAACAAACCGGTGGTACTGCGCGCATCGGGGGGCAATTCGATTCTGGGCGAGCTGTCGAACGAGTGCGTGGCGGTGGCGATGGAGGATGCCCTGCGTCTGAACGTCTGCGCGGTGGCGGCGCAGGTCTATATCGGCAGCGAGTTTGAGCATCAGTCGATCAACAACATCATCAAGCTGGTGGATGCCGGGAATCGCTACGGCATCCCGACGCTGGCGGTGACCGGGGTCGGTAAAGAGATGGCCCGCGACGCGCGCTACTTTTCTCTTGCCAGCCGCATCGCCGCCGAGATGGGGGCGCAGTTCGTCAAAACCTATTACGTGGAGGAGGGGTTCGAGAAAGTGACCGCCAGCTGTCCGGTGCCGATTGTGATCGCAGGCGGCAAAAAACTGCCGGAGCTCGAGGCGCTGGAGATGTGCTTCCACGCCATTGACCAGGGTGCGTCCGGCGTCGATATGGGGCGTAACATCTTCCAGTCCAGCGCACCGCTGGCGATGCTCAAAGCGGTAAAAAAAGTGGTGCACGAGAACGTCAGCGCCCGCGAGGCGTACCAGTTCTGGCAGGAGGAAAAACAGGGAGAAGCACAATGAACGTGACGTTAGTGGAGATCAATATAAAGCCGGACAAGGTGGACGAGTTTCTGGAGGTGTTTCGCGCCAATCATGAAGGGGCGATCCAGGAGCCGGGCAACCTGCGCTTTGACGTGCTGCAGGATCCGCGGGTGAAAACCCGGTTCTTTATCTACGAAGCTTACAAGGATGAAGAGGCGGTGCAGGCGCACAAGCAGACTCCGCACTATCTGGCGTGCGTGGAAAAGCTTGAGGATCTGATGTCGGAGCCGCGTAAAAAACGCTGTTTTGTGGGCTTAATGCCGGCGTAAAAGTTGCCCCTCTTCCGACGAAGAGGGGCGTATTTCAGCTGGTGATGCGTTTACCCAGCCCGTCAAACAGATGAAGATGGGCTTCGTCGAAGCTGACGGTCAGCGTCGAGCGGGGCGGATAGTTAAGCTGCTGAAAGGATTTAAGACACAGATCGCGCTCGCCAGATGTACACCAGACGAGCGTCGAATCGCCCTGCAATTCGCACAGCTTGATCTGAACGTCAATGCGGATCTCTCCCCCATTGCCAGGCTGAATATGTTCCGGGCGCAGGGCGACAAATACCTTATCGCCGTCGACGATCCCGGAGGGTCTGACGCGCAGCGGAATGTATAAATCGTCGGCAATTCGCAGCCCGGTACCCTGCCACATGGCGGGCAGAACGTTAATTTTCGGCGTGCCGATAAATTCGGCGACAAAAAGGTTGGCCGGGGTGTTGTACAGCTCCAGCGGCGTGCCCGTCTGCTCAACTTTGCCTTTGTAAAGCACCACGATCCTATCCGCCAGCGTCATCGCCTCCACCTGATCGTGGGTGACGTAAACCATGGTGCTTTTCAGCTGGTTATGCAGCTCCTGGATCTCCTGACGCATCTCCACGCGTAGCGCGGCGTCAAGGTTCGACAGGGGTTCATCGAAGAGAAAAACGGCGGGCTGCTGGGCAATGGAACGGCCAATGGCGACGCGCTGGCGCTGGCCGCCGGAGAGGTGTTGCGGCAGCCTCTCCAGCATCTCATCCAGCCGGAGCATGTGCGACACCTGCTGAATGCGTTGCTCAATTTCCGCCGTGGGCGTTTTCATGTTTTTCAGACCAAAGGCCAGATTTTCCCGCACTGTCATATGCGGATAGAGCGCGTAGGACTGAAACACCATCGACAGGCTGCGTTTACCGGCGGCCTGATGGGTTACATCCTGTTCCCCCATTTTCAGTATGCCGCCGTCCGGCGACTCCAGACCGGCGATAATGCGCAACAGCGTGGATTTACCACAGCCGGAAGGCCCCACCAGCACGATAAATTCCCCGGCAGCGATCTCCAGAGACAGGTTCTCAATGATGGTGCTTTTATCATATTTTTTGTGGATATTTCTGAGGCTTAACGCGGTCATTGGGTGCCCTCCGTGGGTTGGTATAAGGCAATGAGCCTGAGCAGCTCGTCGGTTTTTTCCGCCAGTAACCCTGTGCTGGCGCGGGTTTCCAGATTGACCCGCAGCAGGGGTTCGGTATTGGAAGCGCGCAGGTTAAAGCGCCAGTGCGGGAAATCAATACTGAGGCCGTCGATGTCACTGCGGCTCCCGCCCTGGCTGGCATAGTGGTCGGCGATAGCGCGAAGCGTTGCCTCGGGGGAGATGACTGTCAGGTTGATCTCGCCGGAAACCGGATAACGCGCCTGTGCATGTTTGACGAGGGCGGAGAGCGGGCGCGGAGCCTGGCCGAGGATCTGCATCATCAGCAGAAGCGGGATCATGCCGCTGTCGCAGTAGCCGAAGTCGCGGAAGTAGTGATGCCCGCTCATTTCCCCACCGTAGATCGCGTTTTCCTCGCGCATTCTTGCTTTGATAAATGCGTGTCCGGTGCGGGAGATAATCGCCTTACCGCGGTGGCGATTAACCGTTTCCAGCGTGTTCCACGTCAGGCGGGGATCGAGCAGGATGGTGCTGCCAGAGAACGTCTGCAAAAACAGTTCGGCAAACAGCCCGACGAGGTAATAGCTCTCAATAAACTCGCCACGTTCATCGAAGAAAAAGCAGCGGTCGAAATCGCCGTCCCATGCCACGCCGAAATCGGCCTGATGGCAGAGAACCGCTTCCTGGGTAACAGCCCGGTTTTGCACCAGCATCGGGTTCGGGACGCCTGATGGAAAGGTGCCATCCGGCTGGTGGTTGAGACGGAGGAACTCAACCTGCACCCCACGACTGCGCAGTCCCTGCTCCAGCGCGTCCAGCGCCGGGCCTGCCGCGCCGTTTCCGGCGTTCACCACGATGCGCAGCGGGCGGGCAGGGGGCGTTTTGAGATAGCTCAGCAGATGCGCTACCCAGTCGGGACGGGTATCGTGCTGGAGATAGTTTCCCACCCGCTCCGACGGCGGGAAGGCATTTTCCTGCACGAGGGCTTTGATCCTCTGTAGGCCGTTGTCGCTGTGAACCGGACGCGCGTCCTCCCGGACAAGCTTCATCCCGTTATATTTGGCAGGGTTATGGCTCGCGGTGATCTGAATACCGCCGTCAGCCGCGAGGTGGCGGGTGGCGAAATAGACCTCTTCCGTCCCGCACATGCCAATATCTATCACCTCCGCACCGCTCTCCATCAGGCCGCAGCAAAGCGCCCGCTTTAGCCGCGGTGAAGAGAGGCGCGCATCGCAACCGACAACCACCCGTTGCGGCGAGAGCCACTCGCCATAAGCCCGGCCAATACGAAACGCAATCTCGCTGGTCAGTGAGACACCCACCTCGCCGCGAATGTCATACGCTTTAAAACAGACTAGTTCATCCATAATCCACTCTTTTGTCATTACCCAATATCAGGCCGACTCCCGTCTGATGAACGCATACTCCAGTTCATAGTGGGTGACAGGCCCTTGCTTCATCAGCAGTTCTACGGCGATTTGCCCTTTTTTATGCGGATCCTGCGCAACGGTCGTGAGGCCGATCCCCTGGGGCGTTACGCCGGAATTATCAAATCCGGTAATGGCCACCTGGCCCGGTACGGCAATGTGATGCTGCGTACAGTGCTGGATCGCGCCAGCGGCGAAGCGATCCGAGAGACAGATCAGCGCCGTTATTGCCGGATGCGCCTGTAGCAGGCAACTGGCGGCGAACGCCCCGCTGGTTTCATCGTGCCGGGTTTCATATAGCCAGCACTGCGCGGGTGGAATGCCGTGGGCGAGAAAGGCCTGACCGCAAGCGTTGACGCGCGTGAGCATCACCGCGTTATCGCCCTCCACCGGTGCGCTGAGGTCGCGTAACCCGCTGACCCCAGTGCCGGAGGGAAAAGCGATGATGCCGAAATAGCGGTGCCCCTTCGCCAGCAGGTATTCGCAGATCTCCTGCATGGCGCGGGCGTTATCAATGGAGACGCTGCTGTACTGGGGCAGAGAAAAATCCAGCGTCACGACCGGTAATTTACGGGCCAGCGTCTGCTGAATAACGGCATCGCTGTTGTGGGTCGCGTTGAGAATGTAGCCATCCACGAGGGTGGTCACGGGATGGAGAGTATGGATTGTCCGGTTGCGCAGCGGGATCAGCACCAGGTTGGTATGGCTCGCTTCGCAGGCGGTGGCGATGCCGCACATCAGGCTGCTGTCGTGGGGATCGACAAACGCGTAGCTCATGGCGTCGTTAAAAATCACCCCAATGGCGTCGGATTTGCCGGTGCGTAACGCACGGGCCAGTTTATCCGGCCCCTGAAAGCCAATCTCCTGCGCGTAGCGGAGAATTTTATCGCGCAAGGCGACGGAGAGTTTCTCCGGGTTATTCCACGCGTTAGAAACGGTGGTATGAGAAACGCCTAATAATTTCGCCAGAGATTTGGTGGTTAATTTGTTATTATTATTCATTTTATCAATATTTAACTTTTATATATTTTTGGTGGTTTATATATTCAGTGGAATAATTATCGCAAGAGCGAGGGTAAAGTTTAACGATAAACAAAAATTGATTTGTGATGGGTTTAACGTTAAACAAAAAAAGCGGGTGGTAGCTTATACTCCGTTTTTGAATATTATCTGTGTAGGAATTCACCTATTTATCAGAGAAATGAATTATGAAAAAAACATCATTAATAAAATGGATGGTTTCCACTTTTTTCTGTCTGTTTATTGTCGGTTGTGGGCCGGAAGAAAATATCGATCCGGAAAGTAATACAGGTTCACTTAAAATGTGGGTTGCGCCAAACGAAAATGAAGAAGCGTTCTGGGCGAAAATCGTCAAAGAGTGGAACAATAATCCGAAAAATATGCGGGTTGAGTTTACCACTATTCCGGCAGCCGGTAGCTCGGAAGAGGCCATAATGAATGCGCTGGCCTCCGGGACTGAACCGGATATTTCCAGCAATATCTTTATCGGTTTCGCCAGCCAGTTAACGGAACTGAACCAAATCGCAAATTTAGCCGCCATGCCGGGCTATTCGGAGGTGATTAAAAACCGCCATATGGAAGCCATCATGCCCGCCTGGGAAATTAATGGTCAGCAAAACGTCCTGCCGCTGTACGTTAACCCGATTGTCTGGTGGTGGCGCGGCGATTTACTGGCGAAATACGGCTTTAAACATATCCCGCTCAGCTATGACGACATCTATAAGCTGGCAAAACTGCGCGCGGCGGACAACAAGGGCTACGTCATCCAGATGACCGCCGGTAAAAACTGGTGGGAACGCTGGTTCGATCTGATCCCGCTCTTATACGCGCAAACCGGCGGTAAAGCCTACATTGACGATAAGCAGGCGACCTTTTCCAGCGACGATGGCCGCAAGGTGCTGACCTTCATGGGGACTATTTTTCACAACGGCTGGAGCAGCTACGACTTTACCTCGGCAGACGATCCGCTCGCCAGCGGCCAGGTGCTCGCCTCCGCGCGCGGACCATGGGATATTGCCCGCTATCGCAAGCAGTACCCGGAGGTGCTGAAAACGATCAAAATCGGCCCAATGCTGACCGAAAAAGGCGAAGCGCATCCGCATACTTTCGGCGACAGTAAAGGCCTGGTGATTTTTAATTCCAGCAAACACAAAACCGAAGCCTGGGCATTTGTTCAGTGGGTATTTACTCAAGCTGAGCACGACCGCAGCTGGCTGGAAATGACCGGTATGCCGCCGGCCCGCTCCGATCTATTAATCAATCCGCTGTTTGTGGATTATTTTGCGAAAAATCCCGTCGAGAAAGATATTGCCTCCTGGGTTAACGTCGCCCTGCCGCCCGTTGCCACCACCAAAACGACAGAAATTCAGCGTAGCATGACGCAAATGCTTGAGCAGGTCATTTTTAACAAGGTTCCACCTGAAGCGGCAATTAAGCAGTCCGCTCGGGAAATTAACGGTATTATTCAACAGTAAGAGATCATTATGACGAGAAAGGACGCACACACGGGAGGCCTGCTGGCCTCTCTGTGGATTGGTTATTCTTCCGTTTTTTGGTTTTATCCGCTGATATGGCTGGTGCTGCTAAGCGTCACCCAGTGGCAATTTATTGGCTCACCCATCTTTGTCGGACTGGACAATTTTATCGGCGTGATCCATGACGGCCTTTTCTGGACCGCGATGCTGAATGTATTTCGCTTTTTGCTTTATTACATACCCCTCGTTTTTATTGCCGCGATGCTATTTTCAGCGGGGCTAAAAAGAATTAAATATGGGAAAAGTTTTATTGCCCTGAGCTTCCTGTTAGCCAATATTTCGTCCGGGGTGGCTTATTCGATTGTCTTTTCCAAAATGTTCAGCGAGTTCGGGCCGGTGAATGCCTTTCTGCGCGAGACGCTGGGGATTTCCGTACCGTGGTTTACCAGCCCGGACTGCGCCATGCTGTCGATTGCGCTGATCGTCACCTGGAAATTCGTCGGCTATTACGGATTGATTTTGTATTCAGGGATGCAGGCTATTCCCAAAGATATCTACAGCGCGGCGCTGCTCGATAAAACCCCGCGTTTTCGCCAGACGTGGGCCATCACCGTACCGATGATGAACCCGCAAATCGTGATGGTAATGGTGCTGGCAATCACCGTGGCATTCAGCATCTTCACCGAGCCGTATCTCATCACCGGCGGCGGCCCGCTAAACAGCACCACCAGCCCGATGGTGGTGATGTACGAGGTCGCATTCCAGAAAATGAAACCGACCTGGGCTGCGATGATGTCGATCATCGTGGCGGCAACCAGCTTCCTCACCATCTGGCTATTTCGAAAACTGTTCGAAAAAAATATTGAGATTGTCTGAATGAAAAAGCTAACGCCGCAGAGTGTAATGATTCATCTCGTCATGTTCCTTCTGGCCCTGAGCTGGCTCTATCCCTTTATCTGGATGGTGATCTCCTCGCTGAAACCGACAGCGCAGATCTACACCGCCTCGCTGTTTTCTGGCCCATTCACCCTGGAGAACTACAACTTCCTGCTGGATAACAGCCAGCGTGCCGATAAACCCTTCCTGCGTACCCTGTGTAACTCGCTGTTTATCTCCATAACCATTACCGCGTCGGTGACTCTCAGCTCCATTCTTATCGGATACGCGGTGGCGAAGACGCCGTTTTACGGCAAAAACGCCTTTAAAAATCTGCTGATTGTGCAGATGGTATTCCCCTCGTTCATGTTCATCATTCCGCAGTTCGTGCTGATGCGCGAGTTGGGGCTTATCAATAGCTACAGCGCGATGATCCTGCCGTATGCCATGGGGGCATGGGGGATTTTCATGGTCTCGCAGAGCTTTAAGGGGACACCGAATGATTACATCCATGCCGCCAGGCTCGACCGCGCCAGCCTGTGGGGCATCCTCCGCCACGTCATGATGCCACTTAACAAATCGATTCTGGCGATTGTGGCGCTGTTTACCTTTTCAAGTTCCTGGGACAACTTCCTCTGGCCGCTCATCGTGATGCGCGAGGCGGAAAAAATGCCGTTCTCCGTCCTGCTTGCCACTTTCAGCAAATCGTACGGCGTGTACCTCGGCCCGGTGCTGGCCGGGTCGGTGCTGCAAATGTTGCCCGTCGTAGTGCTGTTTATTCTGTTCCGCAAATATTTCCTCGAAGGAATGTCGTTATCACTGAAATAAGGATCAATGATGAACACCAATCGATGGTGGCAGGACGCTGTTTTTTATCAGATTTATTTGCCCTCGTTTTGTGATGGCAACGGCGACGGGCTGGGGGATTTCACCGGCTTATTAACGAAGATCGACTATCTTGCCACGCTGGGTGTAGGGGCGGTGTGGATCACACCGTTTTATCCCTCTCCGCTGGTGGACAATGGCTACGATATTAGCGACTTCTGCGCCGTAGACCCGCGTTTCGGTCAACTGGCCGATTTTGAGCGCGTGGTTGAGGCCTGCCACCGCAAAGGCATCCGCGTGGTGATCGATCTGGTGATTAACCACGTTTCGTCACAGCATCCGTGGTTTGTCGATGCGTGGAATAACCCCGCCAGCCGTTACCGTGACTATTTTATTTTTACCTCCCGGCCCAACAACTGGCGCTCCTTTTTCTCCGGCAGTGCATGGGAGAAAGAGCCTGACACAGGCGAGTATTACTACCATAAATTTGCGCCGGAGCAGGTCGATTTAAACTGGCGCAATCCCGAGGTCGAAAAAGAGATCCTGCGGGTGATCGACTTCTGGCGCGAGCGGGGAGTGGATGGTTTTCGCTTCGACGTCATTAACTTTCTCACCACTGACGGCGTGGGAGAAGACAACCCCGAGCGCGACGGGGAGCAGGATCATCTTCACGATATTAACCAGCCTGCGCTGCTTCCGACGCTGCGGCGCTTGTGCCGATATATTCGCGAGCGCGGCGATTATTTACTGATTGGCGAAATCGGCAGCGAGGCTCTCGCGGTGCTCAGCTGCTACCAGGCCGACGATCTGATGGACGTGGTCTTTAACTTCAATCTCGGCAGCCTGAAATGCTGGGATCTGGACGCCATCGTTGTCCAGCTTCAGGCGATGCGCGAGCAGCAGTCCGGTCTGCCGACGCTCTTTTTTTCCAGCCACGATATGCCGCGCATGATCGGGCGCTTTGGCGAGGGCGAGCGCGACGTCGAGCGTGCGGCGGCGGTGGCGGCCCTGCAACTTACCGCTTTCGGCATGCCTTTTATTTACCAGGGAGAGGAGGCCGGCATAGGGAATTACTCCCCGTGCACAGAGCGGGACATTTACGATATTCAGGGAAAAACCTGGTATCACACCGCGCTGGCGCAAGGGATGACGGCGGCGCAGGCGCTGGAGCAGGCCATTACCCACTCGCGTGATGCCTCCCGCGCGCCGCTTCCCTGGAACAGCCAGCCTTTTGCGGGGTTCTCCTGCGTACCGCCCTGGATGCCGCTGCGTGCGGATTTCCCGCAGGTCAATATCGACGCGCAAATGGCGGCCAGCGATTCCCTGTGGCACGTCTGGCGGCGGCTGATTGCCCTGCGCAAAACGTCGCCCGCGCTGCGGCACGGCGCGTATCGCCTGCTGGCGAAGGAAAACGATGCGCTCTTTTTTATGCGCGAAAGCGCCGGGGAATCCGTCTGGGTCGCCATCAACTTTGGTGAACCGGCGAGAAACCTCTGGCATGAGATCCCCGCGCAAACCGTGTACGGCGCGGATGATCTGTGGATCCAAAAAAACCAGTGTGTAATCAAAAGGAGCAGTCATGGAAAGGCACAGTAAAAACCCCCTCATCACCCCGAAGGACGTTAAGCCTTCGCAACCAGACCGCAAGGTTGAGTGCGTCTTCAACGCGGGCGTCACCGAATGTAATGGCGAAATTCTGCTGCTGGTGCGGGTGGCGGAAAGCGTGATTAGCTCCGATCCCGGGAAGATTATCATCCCGCTGCTTGAGCAGCAGGGGGGCGAGTGGAAAACCGCGAACCGCTGCTTCGATCGCGGCGATGAGCAGTACGATTTCAGCGATCCGCGCGCCATCGTGCTGAAAAGCGATCCGGCGACGTTGTGGCTGACCTCCATGTCCCATCTACGCTTGGCGCGCAGTCTGGATGGCGTGAACTTTACCGTCGCCGATACGCCGTTCATCACACCGGATAACCGGTACGAGCAGTTTGGCTGTGAAGATGCGCGTATTACCCGCATTGATGATGACTGGTACATCAGTTATTCCGCCATCTCGCCGATGGGGATCGCCACCGCGCTGGCCGTGACGCGGGATTTTGTACACGTCGAGAAAAAGGGGGTGATTCTGTGCCCGGATAACCGCGACGTCTGCTTCTTCCCGGAGCGCATTCACGGCCGCTATATGGCGTTAACCCGCCCGGCACCCTGCCATTTTGGGCATCCTGAGATCTGGATTTGCGAGTCGCCGGATATGCTGCACTGGGGCAATCACCATCATCTGCTTGGACGCTCCGGTGACGCGTGGGACGGGCGTAAGTCGGGCGGCGGCGCGCCGCTGATCAAAACCGATCGAGGCTGGCTGGAAATTTATCACGGCGTGGACGCGCAGCAACGCTATTGCCTCGGGGCGCTTTTGCTGGATCTGGACGATCCAACCATCATTCTGGCGAAATCGTCGGTGCCGCTGTTGGAGCCTGTCGCACCGTACGAGCGGGAAGGGTTTTTCGGCAACGTGGTGTTCACCTGCGGCGCACTTATCCGCCAGCAGACGCTATACGTCTGGTATGGCGCGGCAGATGAGTGCATCGGCCTTGCCACGCTGCCGATGAATGGGCTCTGGGATCACCTGGGTTTGCGATGAATAGCCGTTGCAGGGGTTAGCATCGATTGCCCGATGGCGCTGCTCTTACCTGGCCTACAACGACCACAACGGCACGCGTTATGTAGGCTGGGCAAGCGCAGCGCCGCCCGGGTATTTTACGCTTCAGCCACACTTACCCGCATTGCCGCCAGCGCCTTACGGGCCGCTTTCAGCACCTGCTCGCACTGCTCCACAGTCAACGTCAGCGGTGGTTCAATGCGGATGGTTTTTGAGTTGTTCAGCGTTCCGGCCACCAACACCCGCTGGCGGAACATCTCGCTCGCGAAGTTATAGCCGGTTTCGTTATCGACAAACTCAATCGCCATCAACATCCCTTTACCGCGTGCATCCTGCACCAGATCCGGGTATTCACGTCCCAGCTGAAGGAAGCCATCCAGCAGCATGTCGCCTTTCTGCTCCGCCTGCGCGGGCAGGTTTTGCTCCAGCAGCACGTTGATGGTCGCCAGCGCCGCCGCACAGGCCAGCGGGTTGCCGCCAAAGGTGGTGGTGTGCAGGAAGGGGTTATCAAACAGCACCGAGAACACCTCTTCGGTGGCGATCGTTGCGCCAATCGGCATCACGCCGCCGCCCAGCGCTTTGGCCAGACACAGGATGTCCGGCTGCACGTTCTCATGCTCGCAGGCAAACATCTTGCCGGTGCGGCCCATGCCGGTCTGCACTTCATCGAGGATCAGCAGCGCGCCAAACTCATCGCACAGCTTACGCACCGCAGGCAGATAGCCCGCTGGCGGCAGGATCACCCCGCCTTCGCCCTGAATGGGCTCAAGGATAATCGCCGCCACGTCGTCGCCGGTTTTACGGCAGTCGCTCAGCACGCTGCGCATGGCGTTGATATCCCCGAATGCCACGTGGCGAAAGCCCGGCAGCAGCGGCATAAAGGGTTTACGGAAGGTCGATTTTGCCGTCGCAGAGAGCGCGCCCAACGACTTACCGTGGAAGGCTCCGGTGGTGGCGATAAAGGTGAATTTCCCGCGCGGCGACTGGTACGCTTTGGCGAGTTTAAGCGCCGCTTCGACCGATTCCGTGCCGCTGTTACTGAAGAAGCTGTATTTCAGTTTGCCCGGCGTCAGTGCCGCCAGCGTTTTCGCCAGCATCGCCCTGAGCGGGTCAAGCAATTCCTGACTGTGAAGGGGTTGTTTCGCGAGCTGATTTTGTACGGCGGAAACCACTACTGGATTACGGTGCCCCACATTGAAAATGCCAAAACCACCCAGGCAATCGATAAATTCCTGTCCCTGGGTGTCGACAAGCGTATTCAGACTTCCCGCTTGCCACTCTACGGCTCCGTAATCCCCGCCAGCGGTAACAGATTTTCGGTACTCTAAAAACCCCGGATTCACATGCTCTTTGAAGTAATCAATCACCTCTCGGTTTAATTGTTTCATCTCCTCATGATCAAGCGTTCGCTTCTCAATGAGATTAAGTGCGTGCGCGGTACAGGCAAGTGCCGATGCGCTGGAAGGTAACCTGTTCAAAATGAGCTCCCGGGTATCGCGTATCACATGATACTGAATTAAGTATTGCAGGGATTACGCCACTTCCGGTGACTTAACGAAAATCGGGATAAACGCCTGTTCAACCCGATGCTGCACAAAATTTAATCGTGCCGGGTGAGGATCCGCTACTTTGCCGCTGAGTTGACTTGCCCTTGAAAGGGTCAGGTGCACGACTGTGGTGCACGCCTTTAGTGAAGCAGAAATTAACAGGTAACCCTTTGAGATTAATTTCTCTATGAAAGTATTTGAAATCAATCAATTACAAAAACGTACAAAAAGTGCGGTTTAACCAAAATTTGAGATCGCGATCGGTTTTAACAACTAAAGATAAATTTTTTACCGCCGAAAAAAGATTAACCCTAAAAATTAACATTCAAATAACCTGCAAGGGATGCCTGCTATGTCCGCTCAACCTTATGTCACTCAGAATGACTATCCTCTGGACGATGACACCACCTTAATGTCCACCACCGATCTCAACAGCTACATGACCCACACCAACGATACCTTCGTGAAAGTGAGTGGTTACCAACTCGATGAGCTGCTGGGGCAACCGCACAACCTGGTGCGCCATCCGGACATGCCAAAAGCCGCATTCGCCGATATGTGGTACACGCTGCAGCAGGGGGAGCCCTGGAGCGGGATCGTCAAAAACCGGCGCAAGAATGGCGATCATTACTGGGTGCGCGCCAACGCCGTGCCAATGGTGCGGGGTGGCCAGGTGACGGGCTATATGTCGATTCGCACCCGGGCAACGGACGCCGAAATTGCCGCCGTGGAGCCGCTGTATCAGGCCCTGAACGCAGGGCGCAGCAACAAGCGCATTCATAAAGGGCTGGTCTGCGCAAAAGGCTGGACCGGCAAACTCCCCGCCATGCCGCTGCGCTGGCGGACGCGTAGCGTGATGGCCGCGCTGTTTCTGCTGCTGGCGGGCTCCCTGTATGCCACCGATGCAGGATGGATACCGCTTGCCGCCAGTGCGCTGGTGATGCTGCTGGGCACGCTGCTGTTTGAGCAGCAGATTGTCCGTCCGGTTGAGAACGTGGCGCGTCAGGCGCTGAAGGTGGCAACCGGCGAGCGGCATACGGTAGATCATCTGAACCGCAGCGACGAGCTGGGGCTGACGCTGCGCTCGGTAGGCCAACTGGGTCTGATGTGCCGCTGGCTGATCAATGATGTCTCCAGCCAGGTGGTGAGCGTACGTGACGGTAGTGAGCGGCTGGCGAAAGGTAACGAAGATCTGAATGACCGCACGCGCCAGACGGTGGCTAACGTCCAACAGACGGTCGCCACCATGAATCAGATGGCTGCGTCGGTGCAGAGCAACTCCGAAACCGCCGTTGCCGCCGACAAACTGTCGATGGCGGCGAGCGGGGCGGCAAGCGAGGGCGGTAACGCGATGCAGACCGTGGTGAAGACCATGGATGAAATTGCCGACAGCACCCAGCGCATTGGATCCATCACCACCCTGATTAACGATATCGCCTTCCAGACCAATATTCTGGCGCTGAACGCCGCGGTTGAGGCCGCGCGTGCGGGTGAACAGGGTAAAGGATTTGCGGTGGTGGCGGGTGAAGTCCGCCATCTGGCCAGCCGCAGCGCCAACGCCGCGAACGACATCCGCAAGCTGATTGATGCCAGCGCCAGTAAGGTGCAGTCCGGCTCCGATCAGGTTCACGCTGCAGGACGCACCATGGATGATATCGTCGAGCAGGTGCAAAACGTCACCCGCCTGATTGCGCAGATCAGCCATTCAACATCGGAACAGGCCACGGGCCTGAACGACTTAACCCGCGCTGTGGCGGAGCTGGACGGTATCACCAAGAAAAATGCCGATCTGGTCGAAGAGAGCGCGCGCGTCTCGGCGATGGTGAAGCATCGTGCCGGGCGACTGAAAGACGCGGTCACGGTTCTCCATTGAGTCAGTAATGTTCCAGTAAAGCCGTTTATTTCGCGAGGAATAAGCGGCTTTTTTATTTCTTTAATTGTCGGAATAGTGATCCGACAATGTTAAATTAATATTAAATAACTAAAATAAGCGGCAAAGTTATTTATCACACCCTAAGGCAATCTCACACCATTGTGTTTCAGCGCGCTTGCTGCGGTGGCTATATAACGATCGATGCGGGTTCTTCAATAGGTGCGACCTATCCATAATGTCATTATCAAATAAAAAAACGATCAATCTCATAAAGTTAGCGAAAGTGTTACCGATAACGATGATCGTCTGAGAAATAATCACATTGATGGAGTATATATGTTCTTACATGGCGTAAAGATTGGCACAAAATTATTTCTGGCCTTTGGGTTATTTATTATCCTGATGGTGGCGAGCGCAACGCTCTCCCTGCTGAGCCTGAATCGGGCGAATAATGAGATGCAAGCCATTATTGTTAACGACTACCCCACGACGGTAAAAGCCAACCAGCTGATCGATAATTTTCAGGAATTTGTTAGCACGCAACAGCTGATGCTTCTGGATGACCAGGGAACCTATGCCGCAGAGTCGCAGCAGCGCCTGAAGACCATCAGCGAGCAGATCACCCTTATCCTCAAGGCGCTGAACAGCGCGTTGCCGGACCAAAAATCGCAACAGATCCTCGCCGGGATCGGCGAGGTGCGCCAGCAGTATCTGGATTCCCGCTACCGCATTCTGCAATTCGTGCAGAACAACGATCGCGCCGGGGCGATTCAGGAGATGATGACCCACACCGTTAAGCTGCAAAGTGCCTACAAAGCCAAGGTGCAGGAGCTGATCGCGGTGCAAGACGCCGAGATGCAGAGCGCGGGCCAGCAGGTCGATGCGGATTATCACACCAACCGCCTGATGCTGATTTTACTGACTCTGGTCAGCGTGCTGGCCGGTAGTGCGATGGGCTGGTTTATCGTGCGCTCGATTACGCGCCCACTGGGCGAAGCGGTGAGCTTTGCTGAAGCCATCGCGGAGGGGGATTTAACCCGCAACATCTCCACGCGTGCCAAAGACGAAACCGGTCTGTTGCTCCATGCCCTGATGGAGATGAAAACCCGACTGCTGGAGATTGTACAGCAGGTGCAATCCGGCTCGGAGAACATCTCCAGCGCGGCGGCGCAGATTGTGGCCGGTAACCAGGATCTGGCGGCGCGCACCGAAGAGCAGGCAAGTTCCGTAGAACAGACCGCAGCCTCGATGGAGCAGATCACCGCGACGGTGAAAAACACCGCCGCGCACACCGGGGAAGCGACAAATCTGTCTGCCGATGCCGCAACGGTGGTGAAACACAACGGCGAGATGATGAAGCAGGTCACGCAAAAAATGCGTCTGATTAACGAAACCTCTACCCGCATGTCCGACATCATCAACCTGATCGACTCGATTGCCTTCCAGACCAACATTCTGGCGCTCAACGCGGCGGTGGAAGCGGCACGTGCCGGTGAGCACGGGCGCGGGTTTGCGGTGGTCGCGGGCGAAGTGCGTCAGCTGGCGCAAAAAAGCGCCTCGTCGGCCAGTGAAATTCGCCAGCTGATTGAAAGCTCAACCAGCCAGACTCAGGACGGGATGAACCTGGTGGAAAAAGCCAGCGGGCTGATTAACGGGATGGTCGGCAACGTGGAAGAGATGGATGTGATCCTGCGGGAAATCCGCCAGGCCAGCCACGAGCAGACCGAGGGGATTTCACAGATTAACAGCGCGATTGGCCTGATTGACTCCACCACCCAGCAGAACTCCGCCCTGGTGGAAGAGTCCGTTGCGGCGGCGGCGGCGCTGAATGAGCAGGCATTGCACCTGAAAGCGCTGGTTAAAGTCTTCCGCGTGCGCGAGGGCGCGCTGGTTTAATCGAGCTGATTGATCTCCAGCGACGCACGGTCGATAACAGCGATGATCTGTTTCAGCTGCGCGTCGCTCAGCCCTTCCTGATTGACCTTCAAATCCAGCACCGCTTTAAAATTATCTAACGCCCGCTTCATCTGCGGGTTTTTACGCAGCTGGAAGCCCACGCAGCGGGCTTTAATACGCGCCTGGATGTTCTCAAGCTGGTCCAGGTTCTCATCCAGCCAGCGCTGTCCGGCCACGGTGATGGCAATCTGTTTGCGCCCGTTTTCTTCTTCGGTGATAGTGATAAATGCCTGTTCCTGCAGGAAATCGAGCGTCGGGTAGATCACGCCAGGGCTCGGCGTGTAGTTCCCCTGAGTCATGCTTTCGATGTCTTTAATCAGCTCGTAACCGTGGCTGGCATTGCGGGTCAGGAGGTCCAGAATCACCAGCCGTAACTCGCCGTGACCAAAAAAGCGCTGACGGCGTCCGCCGCCTTCGTGTGCATGTCGCATAGAATTTCCTTTTATTTGATATATCTAATTTATATCTAAGTTGGTTTTAGATGCAATCTAAAAAATCTTGCATTTTTTGTTGTTAGCAATCATTATCATTTAAAATTAATTTCGATATATCGTATTCACAGGATAAAGGGATAAACATGACCGCTACCCGCTACCCCCAACGTGTTCGCAATGAGCTGCGCTTTCGTGCGCTGAACGTGCTGCGCGTCGAGCGCATCAGCGCCGGTTTTCAGCGCATCGTCTTAGGTGGCGAGGCGCTCGACGGCTTTAGCTCCCGCGGCTTCGACGACCATTCCAAAGTCTTTTTCCCACAGCCGGGTACGACATTCGTTCCCCCGGTAGTGACCGACGAAGGCGTGGACTGGGGCGATGGCGTGCGTCCGCAGGCGCGTGATTACACCCCGCTGTATGACGCTGCCCGCCACGAGCTGGCGCTCGATTTCTTTATCCACGACGGGGGCGTTGCCAGCGGCTGGGCGATGGAGGCTAACGTCGGTGACGAGCTTTCGATCGGCGGCCCGCGCGGATCGCTGGTGGTGCCGGAAGATTACGCCTGGCAGCTCTATGTGTGCGATGAGTCGGGCATGCCCGCGCTGCGCCGTCGTTTAGAGGCCATTGCAAAACTGCCGGTTCGCCCGGAAGTCCATGCGGTGGTGACGGTGGGTGACGCTTCGTATAAGGATTATCTGGCACACCTGAGCGAGTTCAATATCCACTGGGTGGTAGGGCATAGCGAACAGGCGGTGGCCGACCATCTGGCGACGCTCAGCGTACCCGCCGAAGATTACTTTATCTGGCTGACCGGGGAAGGGAAGGTGGTGAAAAACCTGAGTCGCCAGTTTGAAACCGACGCTATCGACCAGAAACTGGTGCGTGCCAGCGCTTACTGGCACGCCAAATAATCAGGCCACGTCGTCGAGCTGCGCGGTGCTGACCTGATGTTGAAGGGCGGCGCGCACCTCGTGCAGGGCTTTCTCCTGCTGGGCAAAGTAGACGTCCATATTGCTCAGCGAGGAGACCAGTAGCCAGGACTCTTCTTTTTCCAGCTCCGCCAGCTCGCTCACCAGGGTGTCGATTTGCTCGCGCACCTGGGCCATCTTTTTGCGCAGCCGCGTCAGATCGTTGAGACGGTCGCTGGCCATCAGCGGTTCAAACCCCTGATGCAGACGGGCGACCAGCGAGCGGATAGTTTTCACGTCGCCGCGCTGCCTGGCCTGATTCAGCTGCACCATCATGGCGTTGGCCTCTTCTTTCAGATCGTCCGCCACCAGATCGGGGTGGCAGAGCTTACTCGCCTGGCGCCAGAGCCGTTTTAACTCATTCTGATCCTCTTCTGACAGATCCTTGCCTTTACGCAGACGCACCTCGGCATCGTGATGCTGCTCGCGGTATTTTTCGTACTCGTCGTTAGCCTCGTCACGCGCCTGGCGGGCGGGCTCCTCTTCGCGGGTGAGGCCCGTCTCCAGCTCCTGGGCTTCGGCCAGCAGGTTGGCGATCAGGTTGCTCTGCTGCTGCAGATGCTTACGCGCCCCGGCCGCCTGCACCGAATCGGCAGGCAGATCGCGCCAGTGGCCGGTGAGGGTGGTCAGCACCTCCACTGCCTGGGCCACATACTGCTGGCAGCGGCGATAGTCCGCCTCCCGGCGACGGGCTTCCGCCTGCTGGCGGCGCAGATTGAGTTCTGCCAGCGTTTTGCGCAGGGCGAGAATTTGCGTCATCAGGGGGCCGAGGCGCGAGAAATAGAGATCGTTAAATTCATCCAGCTGCTGCACGCGGGCGTTGCGGCGATCGATCAGATCGCGCAGGCGTTCCTCGAGCGCCTTCAGCTCCAGCTTGCTGGCGGCAAGCTGCGGATCGCGCCACGGGGCGAGGGCCCGCTGGTTTTGCAGCCAGCCGGTGATGGCCGCCAGCGCGGCGGTGTAGTTTTTATGCTCAAGCGCCACGACGATCGCCAGCAGCTCATCGTCAAACGCTTCGCTTTTTAACCGTGCCAGTTGGCTTGCAATGATGTCGTCATCTTCAAGTTCAATGGCATTTTTAATGATTTCTAGCCGTTTGATCGGTGTGCTCATCGTGCTGTTCGCTTTGCCGCTTAAGTATTTGAGTTAAGGATAGTTGTTGTCAGAACGAGAGTGAATAATACACACGTCTGATGTCTGGCGCGACGGGGTAATGCGCAGAAACCATCCCGCGCCACGTTAAAAAAAGGGGCGATGGAAATTCATTCATAAACTCCGCTTATCATTATTTTTCGCTATAAAATGTTTTAAAGTGTTAGTCAGGCGGTCTTGTTTGCTGGATTTTTGATTTAAATCGCTGTTTTATATTTATGTTGTGGTTAATTAAGCAAAGAAAGTAGAGAAATTTTGCAATCAGTCGATAAGCTTGTACATATTATTAGCACTACGTAAAATGTATTAGTCATTCGCTCTCAAAATGTTAAAACGTGCGAAGGGAAGCCCCCATGACGATGTGCAATATCAACCCTTTGACTGTTTTAATTCCCTCAAACGCTGTCCTGGCACATCGCTCAGGTACGAACACATTGGTTTGTAAATCAAGAGTAATGCCATGAAAAATTATGATGATTTGCAGCGTTTTAAGGATAAAACGCGCACGGGTGACATCAAGTTCAAAGATTTCTCAGCGCAGAAGCAGAACGCTGCGACCAGCGACTGGGCGATTATCAATCAGCTTGCGGGCGGCAATAGTGACTCGGCGCTGGCAAAAGCCGGCAGCGTAGCCGTGCCCGTTCCTCAGCCGCTCAAGCCTGGCGAACTGGAGGCCGCATTTGCGCCTTTCGCGCAGGCCCCAATTGCCCCAATGCCGGATCCGGCAGTGCCTGCACCCTCGCTGTTTGAACAGCTGATCCCGCAAGCGCCTGCCGCTGCGCCACAGCCGCTGATTCAGCCAGCACCGACGCCCGTGGCCGCACCCGCGCCGCAGATCGCGCCTGTTGCTGTTGCACCTGCTGCGCCGCTGGCCGCACCTGCGCCCGCCGAGCCTGTGCGCTTTGAGCAGCTGTTTGCCACCAAAGCCACCGCCCGCGTCAGCCATCCGGTCAAAGACCTTCCGTTACAACCGCTCCTGGAGAAAATCGCTTCATGCCGTTAGTGTGTATTTGCTCGCCAAAAGGCGGAGTGGGAAAAACCACGGTCACGGCCAACCTTGCTTACGCCCTGGCGCGTTCCGGCAGTAAAGTCCTGGCCATTGATTTTGATGTGCAGAACGCCTTGCGTCTGCATTTTGGCGTGCCGCTGTCCGATGGACGCGGGTACGTTGCCCGGGCCAATGAATCTGCCGACTGGAGTCAGTCAGTGCTCACTGCGGGCAGCAACATGTTCGTTCTGCCTTATGGTGAAGTGACGGAAGAGCAGCGCATCATGTTCGAGCATAATCTCGCCACCGACAGCCATTTCCTGATGCGCGGCTTAAGTTCCTTGCTGAACTATCCGGGGCTGATCATTCTTGCCGACTTCCCACCGGGGCCGAATCCGGCGCTTAAAGCGATCTCTCCGCTGGCGGATATGCATCTGGTGACGCTGCTGGCCGATACCGCCTCCCTGTCGCTGCTGCCGCATATTGAAAACCACCGCCTGACCGGCGGCACGCCGCCGAAGAACCCGGCGGGCTATTCGTTCCTGGTGAACCAGAGTGACAGTCGTCGTTATATCAGTCGCGATGTCACCGCCTTTTTACAGCAGCGCCTCGGCGATCGCCTGCTGGGGGTGATCAATCGGGATGAAAGCGTGGCGGAGGCGAATGCGTCACAGCAATCGATCCTGGATTTCAACGCCACCTCGGCGGCTGCGTTTGATATCGAACTGGTGAGCAAACGTATTGCGGGTATGTTGGGGGTTAATGTGGGTGACGGCGCAGTGCACGCTAACCTGAAAACTTCTAATTTCTGACGACAATTTCAGGACGTCCTATGAAAAAGGTGCTGTTTTATTTACTGCTTCTGGTGTTATTGCCAATTGCGGTATTGATTGTTATTACCCCGATGGACAGCCAGAAACAATATATCTTTGGCTTAATCAGCATCGGCGTATTGGTCTTGTTAGGGTTCAGCAAAAATCACCGTATTTCGATAATCATGATGGTGGTGGCGGTGCTCATGTCCACCCGATATATCTGGTTTCGGGCGACGCAGACGCTGCACTTTAATTCCGAAATAGAAGCCATACTCGGGATCGGGTTATTTATCGCGGAACTCTATATTTGGGTCACGATTTTACTGAGCTATCTGCAGAATCTTTATCCGCTCCAGCGCAAGATTGTGCCTCTGCCCGAGGATATGTCGACGTGGCCGACGGTGGATATTTATATTCCTTCGTACAACGAAAGCCTGGACGTGGTGCGCGATACCGTGCTGGCCGCCCAGTGCCTGGATTATCCGGCGGATAAGCTCAGGATCTATCTGCTCGATGATGGCAAACGTAATGAGTTTGCGGTCTTTGCGGCCAACGTCGGGGTCGGTTACATCACGCGTAATGATAACTCCCACGCCAAAGCGGGCAACCTCAACCACGCCATGAAGCTGACCAAAGGCGAGCTGATTTGCGTCTTTGACTGCGACCACGTGGCGACGCGTATCTTCCTGCAGGCCACCGTCGGGGCGTTCCTCGTCGATCCAAAACTGGCGCTGATGCAGACCCCGCACCACTTTTACTCGCCGGATCCGTTCGAGCGTAACCTGTCGGCGGGCCGCGATATTCCTAACGAAGGCCAGCTGTTTTACGGGCAAATTCAGCGCGGAAACGACAACTGGAACGCGACCTTTTTCTGCGGCTCCTGTGCGGTTATCCGCCGTTCAGCGTTAGAAGAGATTGGCGGCTTTGCGGTAGAAACGGTTACCGAAGATGCTCACACCGCACTGAAGATGCAGCGTCTGGGCTGGAAGTCGGCGTATCTCGATATCCCGCTGGCGGCCGGGTTAGCCACCGAGCGTCTGGTGGTTCACGTGATTCAGCGTACCCGCTGGGCGCGCGGCATGACGCAAATTTTGCGCGTCGATAACCCGCTGTTTGGCCGGGGCTTAAAATGGCAGCAGCGTCTGTGCTATCTCAACGCAATGCTCTCCTTCCAGTTTGCCTTGCCGCGCGTGGCGTTCCTGACCGCGCCGCTCGCCTATCTGCTGTTCAACCTGAATATTATCCACTCGTCGGCGAGCCTTATTTTTGCCTATATGTTGCCGCACCTGTTCTTATGTATTTACGTCAGCTCGCGGCTGAATGGACGCTTCCGCTATAGCTTCTGGGGCGAAATTTACGACCTGGTGCTGGCCTTCCATTTAATTTTGCCGACCATTATTACGCTGATATTCCCGAAACGCGGCAAGTTTAACGTGACGGATAAAGGCGCGTTGCTCGATGTAGGTTATTTCGACTTCAGCATCGTGCGTCCGCATCTGGTTATTGCGGTCCTGCTGGCGGCGGGGGTGATTGCCGGGATTACGCGGGCCATTGCCCATGACTATTTCAACGTCGACCCGATGGTTATTGCCTTAAACGTGGGCTGGGGGCTGTACAGCTTAATCTTCCTGCTGGCCGCCATTGCGGTGGCGCGTGAAACCCGTCAGACGCGTAAAACCATCCGTATTGATGTCAGCGTGCCGGTCGTTATTCACTACGCCAGCGGCATCTCTTCTCGCAGCCACACCGCCGATTTGTCGATGGGCGGGTGCCGTATTGTGACCGTAGACGATCGCCATCTGACCGATGAAATTGAAGAGATCGAGCTGCAGCTGCAGTCCGGTGCGATCAGTATTCCGGTTAGCGTGATTGCGCATGATGAGCAGTACATTCGCCTGATGTTTGATGAGATCCCACTGGACCGTCGCCGTGAGCTGGTGCGCGTGGTGCTGACCCGGGCTGATGCGTGGATCAATCCACTCAAGCCGCAGGACAACCCGTTCCGCTCGCTGTTTATTATTATTCGTAGCGTCTTCGATCTGTTCTGGCTGACCTGGAAGTCACGGCGCGAGAACAGCCGTCGACGTCAGGACGAAGCGCGCCGCAGAAAAAGTGCCAGCGAGGATACCGCGGTATGAAAGGGATGACCCGTAAAGCCTTCCAGATGCTGATGGTGTGCAGCGTGCTGGCTCTGCCCGTCAGGGCGGAAGAGCCGACCCCCGTCGAGTCACTGCTGCCGGTGGATCTCCCGCCGCCGGTGATGGATGCAACACCTGCAGCCGAGACTCCGGCCGCGGCCGATCCCGAACCGGCAATGGACGCGCCTGCAGTTGCGGACGCGATCCCGACTCCCGATGCCCTTACGGCGAACCCGGTTCCGATGGGCATCACTCCCGGCACCACCAGCAGCATTACCGTCGCGCAGATGGGCCAGCCCAATGGCGTGGTGCTGAGCGGTGGTCAGCTGCAGGGCGGGATCGATTTTACGCTCTCGGCCGACCAGGTGATCACCAACGCCCAGCTGGAGCTGAACCTGAAAGTCTCTCCGGCGATGGCGGCACGTAACACCACCATGCAGCTGATGCTCAACGGCCAGCCGCTGGGCACGGTGCCGCTGGGTGCGGCAGACACTAACGTCTCGAGCTACCAGCTGGATATCCCGGCGGCGATGGTGGTGTCACGCAACAACATCAGCTTCAAAATTAACGACGGTGATGCGCTGCTGTGCCAGCGGGATATCTCCGACAGCTATCAGGTCACCGTCATGCCAACGACCCGCCTCGATCTGGAGGCGCAGCAGCTGAATATCGGCGCGGATCTCAGCCATTTCCCGCGTCCGTTCTTTGATGCGATGCAGATGACGCCCGCCACCATGGCGTTCGCGTTCCCGGCCAACACTCTGCCGGAGCAGGTGGGGGCGGCATCGCTGCTCGCGTCCTGGCTGGGGATTGAGGCGGACTATCGCGGCATCTCGTTTGAAGTACTGCACGATCGCCTGCCGGAAAAAAACGGCGTGCTGTTCGGTAAACCCGGCGAGACGATTGGCGGCGTGACGCTGCCCGCCAGCAGCGGGGCGACGCTCAAAATCATCGATAACCCAGGCAACCCTATCTACAAGCTGCTGCTGGTGGTGGGCAATAACGAGCAACAGCTGAAAAGCGCCGCGTGGCGCCTGACGCGGGGGCAGTTCAACACCCAGACGGTCAGTGCCCCGGTTGACGCGCAAAACATCCCGCTCAGCAAACCTTACGATGCGCCGCGCTGGATCTCCACCGAACGCCCGGTGCTGCTGAGCGAACTGGTCCGCAAAGACCAGAGCATGACCGTGACCGGCATCTGGCACGAACCGCTGACCCTGGCGTTCCGCGCGGCACCGGATCTGTTTATGTGGGATGGCGACACTATTCCGCTGAAAATCGCCTACCGTTTCCCGTCCGAGAGCTGGATTGACGAAGATCGTTCCTATCTGTCGATGACCTTTAACGGTGCGTTCCTGCGCAACCTGCCGGTCAACAAGCAGGGTCTGCTCGAAGGTTTGTGGCACAAGCTTGGCGGCGATGCACGTCAGGAAACGTTAGAGATGCCGCTGGAGCCGTATTTGATTTACGGCGATAACCAGCTGCAGCTGTACTTCAACATCGCCACCAAAGAGACGGCGCCGTGCAGCGTGTTACTCAATAACAACATCAAGAGTCGTATCGATGACGATGCCCAGATTGATTTGACCAAAACGCGTCACTTCACGCTGCTGCCGAATCTCTCCTACTTCGTGGGTGCTTCGTTCCCGTTCACTCGTCTGGCGGACTTCTCCCAGACGGTACTGCTGCTGCCGGAAAACCCAAGCGAAAATGAGATCAGCACCCTGCTGGATCTGGCCGCGCGTTCAGGTAACGCCACCGGCACCACGCTCAATAATAACCGCGTGATGTTTGGCCTGCCGTCCGGCGGGGCGAACCTGCTGCGCCTGAGCGACAGCGACGTGCTGGCGGTCTCCACCCTGAACCAAAGCGCCTTTAACCGGGCGCTGCTGGCCCAGTCGCCTTTTGTCAGTCAGGAGCATACCTTTGGCGTGCGTGAACCGAAGCTGCTGGAAAAAGTGCAAAGCTGGCTGGAAGGCGACTGGAAAGCCTCAAGTGTTGATGCCGACCGCTACTTCTCGTCGAATGAAGCCTGGCGCGGATTTGTCAGCTTCCGCTCCCAGTGGAACCCATCGCGGCTGGTGGTGATGGCCATTGGCAGCAACGATGAACAGCTTTCTCGCCTGCATAACGATCTTAATTCTGCCCGCATTAACGCCGGGATCCGTGGCGATACCGCGATCATCACCGATGAAAACGGCGTGCGCAGTTTCCGGGTCGGACCCCAGTTCCCAAGTGGCCAGATGCCCTGGTACATGATGGTGGTGTGGTATGCCGCGCAGCACTCCGCCATGCTGGCGATTTTTGGACTGCTGTTTGCGTCGATTATCGGTTTGAGTCTCTACTCGATCCTCAAAAAACGTGCGCACAAACGTCTTAACCCTCAGGATTCAGATCGTGAGTAAAGGTGGTAACAAAATGGAAAATAAGCGCAAAACCGCCAGACATCTGCCTTTACTTTGTCTGTTCAGTGGCCTGGCGCTGGGGGGCATCAACGCTGCCCAGGCGGCAGACGCCAATAACCCGGCACTGAAAGCGCTGTTCGATCAGGCGAACTACTGGCACGAAAAATCTCACGATGAGCTGGCGATGGAATCGCTGAAAAAAGTGCTGATGGTGGATGCCAACAATACTCAGGCGCTCTACCTGATGGCCCTGTGGTCGCAGCAGGCCGGTGACATTAAAGGTGCCGACCAGTGGCGTGCGCGCTTAACGGCGGTCTCGCCGCAGGATGCTAATTTGCAGGCGCTGGACAATGCCAAACAGATGCAGCAGGTGCCGCGCGGTCAGCTGGAGCTGGCCCGTCAGCAGGCGCGCAGCGGTAACATTCCGGCCGCGCTGGCCACCTGGCAGAACCTGTTTAGCGGCAGTCAGCCGCCGCCGAGCCTGGCCCCGGAATATTATCTGACGATGGCGGGGGACAAATCCCTCTATCCGCAGGCGGTGAGCGAGCTGCGCCAGCTGCGGGTGCAATATCCTCAGGATAACAACATCAAAATTGCGCTGGGCAAAGTGCTGACCTATCAGGAAAGCACGCGCCGGGAAGGGATTAACGTCCTGCAGGATCTGGCGAGCGGCAGTCAGGATGCGGATCGATCCCTGCGTCAGGCGCTGCTGTGGCTGGGGCCACAGGCGGGTGATGACGCCCTGTACCAGACCTATATCCAGCGCCACCCGAACGATACTGCGCTGCGGGATTATTACCGCAAGAGCATCGGCGGCGCGGCAAAAGGCGAGGGCTTTGAGGCGCTGAACAGCGGCAATACCGACACCGCCCGCAGCCAGTTTGAACAGGTTTTACAGACCAATCCGGAAGATGCCGACGCGCTGGCCGGGATGGGCTACGTTGCCCTGCGTAAGGGTGACTACGCCGCAGGCGCGCAGTACCTGAATCGCGCCGCCAGTCTGGGCGGCTCTGCCTCTGATGAGCGCAAGCAGCAGGCGGTGGATGCCGAGTTTTATGGTCAGCTTGCCCAGGCGCAGGCGGCCTACAAGCAAGGCAATATCAGCCAGGCGCTGGCCCTGAGCGCCCCGCTGGCTCAGCGAAGCGGCGAGCAAGGGGCGGCCGCGAAGCTGTTCCGCGCCGACGTCCAGCGTCATAACAAGGACTACACCACTGCCGAGCAGACGCTGCGCGGGTTGTTAACGGAGCAGCCGAACAACGGTGCGGCCCGCGAAAACCTGTACTACGTGTTGCGCGAGCAAAACAAAACGGCTGAGGCGCAGGCGATGCTGCAAACCCTGCCCGCCAGCCTGCAGGCTAAGCTCCAGCCGCGTGTCTCCGGCGGCGGCAACCCGACCGATCCGCTGCGTCGTCAGGCGCAGCAGGCGGTGGCCAATGGCGATCCGCAACGCGCTATCGCCCTGCTGTCGCAAGGCACAACGCGCTATCCGGCCGATCCGTGGCTGCGTCTGGATCTGGCCCGTCTGCTGCAGAAGCAGGGCCGTGACGCAGAAGCGGCAAATGCAATGGCACCGTCGTTCCGGCCGAATGCCAGCGCCAGTGAACTGTATGCGGCTGCCCTGTTCGCCAGCGAAAACAATGCCTGGCAGCAGTCCCAGACCCTGCTGTCGCGGATTCCGGCCAGCAGCCAGAATCGGGATATGCGCGAGCTGTCGCAGCGGGTGAATTACAACCTGCAGATGAACGTGGCTGAACGTTATCTGGCCCAGGGCGACCGGGCGGCGGCAGCCAACACCCTGAAAGCGCTGGCGGTGCGTCCACCAGAAAGCCCGGCAGATGCGGGCAAGCTGGCGCGGATGCTGGCGCAGAGTGGGGATGTGACCAGCGCGGTGAGCGTGGTGCGCGATAACATGCGCCGCGGCGTGCAGGGTAACGCCGGAGATTATGCCGATCAGGTGACCGTGTTGAATCAGGCGGGGCTGGGCAGTGAAGCTCAGGCCTGGCTTGCCAACCCGGAACTCCAGTCGCGCAGCACCCCTACGCAGCTGGCCAGCCTTCGCAACGGCTACGTGATCAACGATGTCGATCGCCTGCGCACTCAGGGCAACTACGCAGCGGCCTACGACAAGCTGATCCGCGCGATGCAAAACGATCCGCAAAACACCGATCTGATGTTTGCGATGGCGCGCGTGTATCAGTCCGGCAAGATGAACAAAGAAGCCGGCGTGGTATACGACTACCTGATGACCCGCGACACGCCGCAGCAGGATGCGCGTGCCGGGGCCATTAATGTGGCGTTAGCCAACAACGATGTGGACAAAGCGAAGCAGCTGACCGCCGGGCTGAAAAACGACAGCACGCCGGAACGCCTGCTGCTGCTGGCCCGTGTCTCAGAGGCAGAAGGTAACCATCAGCAGGCCATGAGCTACCTGCGCACCGCGCGCGGACGCCTGCTGGGTCTGAAGGACAACAGCGGCGAAACCGCACCTATGCTGGGCGGTCTGGCCTTAGCCGACAACCCGTTTGTCGGCACCACCCGCGCGGGCGATCTGACCACCTCCTCGTCGCTGTATGGCGAAGCGATGCCGTGGCAGGTGGCCCAGCTGGCGCGTAATCCACAGACCGCCCCGCCGGGCACCGTGCGCACCGATTTACCGGTCGAGACGGCGCAGGCCGGCACGCTGCGTCAGGTGGATAACATGATGGAGATGCTGGTCGACAAAACCGCCACCTGGGCGCGTGGTTCAACGGCAATGCGCTCCCGTGACGGCGAAGAGGGGCTCAGCAAGCTCACCGAATTTAAGGCCCCGCTGCAGTGGTCCACCGTGCCGTTTGGCGATTCGCGTCTGGACGTCAACGTGTCGCCGATAACCCTCGATGCCGGTAGCTCGTCCGATGAATCCAGCCGTCGTTTTGGTACCGGGGCACTGATCCAGGGCGAAGTGGCCGAAGAGGTGTATAACGCCTCAACCACCACGCCGCCGGAGCTGCCGAATCTCGACAAAATTAAGGTGCCTTCGCAGGGCTCGCAAAGCGCGTCTGGCGTTGAAGTGGCGATGGCGCTCACCGGGGATCAGTACAAAATTGATGTTGGATCCACGCCGCTGGGCCAGGATCTGAATACCGTCGTGGGTGGCGTGCAGTGGTCCCCGCAGCTGACCGATTACCTCAAGCTGGTGCTGGTGGGTGAACGTCGTGCGGTGGTGGACAGCCTGCTGTCGTATGTCGGTGTGGAAGACAAATACAGCGGCAAGAAGTGGGGCCAGGTCACCAAAAACGGCGGCAGCGCGCAGCTAAGCTATGACAATGCCGATGCAGGTTTCTACGCTGGTTTTGGCGTGTACGATTACGTCGGGGAGAACGTCCCGAGCAACACCAGCGTTAACGGCTCGGCGGGGGTCTATTTCCGCCCATATTACTCAGACGATCGCGAGTTAAAAACTGGCATCAACATGAGTTATATGAACTTCGACAAAAACCTGAGCTACTTCAGCTACGGTCAGGGGGGCTATTTCAGCCCGCAGGACTATGTCAGCGTCGCCTTCCCGGTGGATTACACCCAGAAGTTCGACAACTGGAAGCTGGGGTTGGGTGCGTCGATTGGCTATCAGTCCTACTCTCAGGATGAGAGCCCATACTTCCCGACCGATGCCGCCATGCAGCGCCAGCTGGAAGATTATGTCGCTCGCGGCCTGGCCAAAGAGTATTACTACAGCGGCAGCAGCAAGAACGGCATGGGGTATAACCTGCGCGCCTCAACCGACTACAAACTCAATAAAGACATGAGTATCGGCGGGCAGATTGGCTATGACACCTTTGGCGATTACAACGAAAGTACAGCCAACCTCTACTTCCGCTACCTTCTGGGGAACAAGTGATGAATGACCAGCAGCTTTTGCAGTATTACCAGAATCAACAGTCCCGGTCGGGTTGGTTTTCACTGCTCCACGTGATGATTGAAGGGATGGTGGCGAACGTCGGCGAGGCGCAAAGTCACCCGTTCCTCGTGCAGATGGGGGAGACGCTGGCCGAGCGTTTCCCACTCACCCCTGCGCATACCGTCGGTGAGCTTGAAGCGCAGATCAACGCCCGACTGGCGGCGTTTGACTGGGGCGTGATTGATATCGATGCCAGCGACACGGCGATCCGCATCAGCCATATGGCGCTGCCGGTTCCGGCTGAACCGGCGCAGCAGCTTGCCTGGAACCACGCGTTCAGCGCGGTACTGGAAGGGCTGTACGCACGCTGGATGCGTGAGCAGGGTGGGAAATCCCATGTTTCCCTGTGGCGGGAGGCATCGCCCTCGGCTACGGTTATCCACTTCAGATATCAAAATAATCAGTAAGGAACAGGCATGTGGCAGCGAAGTAAAACCTTGCTTCTGGTGCTGGGGCTGATATGCAGTTACCCGGCGATCGCCGGCAGCGCCTGGGACAGTTACAAAGCACGCTTTTTGATGGCGGATGGCCGGATCATTGATACCGGCAACAACAGCGTGAGCCATACCGAAGGCCAGGGCTTCGCCATGATGATGGCGGTGCGCAATAACGATCGGGCAAGCTTTGACAAGATCTGGGGCTGGACGAAAAAAAATCTGCAAAACCCGGAGACGGGCCTGTTTTACTGGCGCTATAACCCGGTTGCCGCCGATCCGATTGTCGATAAAAACAACGCCACCGATGGCGACACCTTTATCGCCTGGGCGCTGCTGAAAGCGGGCACCCAGTGGAAGGACAACGCCTACCTGAACGCCTCGGATGCGATTACTAAGTCGCTGGTGGCGCGGAACGTCATCAGCTTTGCCGGGTATCGCGTGATGCTGCCCGGTGCGAAAGGCTTTAACCTCAACAGCTACGTTAATCTCAACCCGTCGTATTTTATCTTCCCGGCGTGGGAAGATTTCGCCCAACGCAGTCATTTGACCGTGTGGCGGGAACTGATCAATGACGGGCAAAAGCTGCTGGTGAAAATGCGCTTTGGCAACCCGCAGCTTCCGGCAGACTGGGTGTCGCTGTATGCCGACGGGCGCGTCGCTCCGGCCAAAGAGTGGCCCGCGCGCTTTAGCTACGATGCGATTCGGGTGCCGCTATACGTGAAATGGGCGCAGCCCGCCAGCCCGCTGCTGGCACCGTATAACGCTTACTGGGGACGTTTTACGCGGACTCAGACGCCAGCCTGGGTGAACATCACCACCAACGATCCGGCCCCGTACATGATGGACGGCGGTTTGCTGGCGGTGCGCGACTTCACGATGGGGCAACTCCCGGCGGGCGAGCCGCAGATCACCACCAAAGAGGATTACTACTCTGCGAGCCTGAAGATGCTGGTGTCGCTGGCGAGATAAACGCACTTATAGCGGATTTTTGGAAAGCGCCTCGCAAAGATGAATTGCGGTGGCGCTTTTTGCGTTTTTGCAGGCGCGGACGCTCTGGCAGCGATCCCCTGTTCGTCGAGAGATCCTGCCTTATGCCGATCTGTCTGGATCGGGTTTTTTATTCGGTGAAGGACTTTTTTGCCCATGGCAAAGCAATCGCGCAAAATAATCCTCCAGCTGCACAAACATCCTTAGCCTCTCACAAATAATGCCATGTTAGCTTAACCCCATCGTTTATTGCTGCTTACCGTGCCGGTATCCTGATAAAGGTTTTAACACATGGCCAGTTATTCTTTTTCCTGCCCTGATATCTATTTTGGCGAGGAGGCGATTACCTCGCTGAGCCAGTTTAATGGCAAACGCGTCGGTATTGTCACCGACGATTTTATGGTGACGTCAGGTAAAACCCGTTATTTGATTAATTACATGCCCCAGGCGTCGGTGTCTATTTTTGGCGAGGTTAAACCCGATCCTGATATTGATATTTTGACCGCGGGTGCGGCGCATTTTAAAAGCTTTAAACCTGAGGTGATTATTGCCCTCGGCGGGGGGTCGTCGCTGGATGCAGCGAAAGGCATCAAAGTGACGCTGGAGGAGTATTTCGCCAGTCATCACATCGATCTTATCGCTATTCCCACCACCAGTGGATCCGGTTCCGAGGTGACCTCTTACGCGATCATTTCCGATCCGAAAAACGGGCGTAAATACCCGCTGATCTCCGGGCATCTGGTGCCGGATATTGCCATTCTCGATCCCAACCTGGTATTAACCGTCCCGCGCCATGTGGCGGTGGATACCGGTATGGATGTGCTGACTCACGCCATCGAAGCGTTTGTCGCCACCGGCGCGAACGACTTTAGCGATGCGCTGGCGGAAAAATCCATCGCGCTCACCTGGCGCTACCTGCCGCAGGTGTTCAACGATGAAAAAGACATTCTGGCACGTACTCATATGCACAATGCCTCTTGCATGGCCGGTATGGCGTTTAACGCCGCCGGGCTTGGGCTGGTCCACGGCATGGCCCATGCCATTGGCGGTATGTTGCATATTCCCCACGGCAAAATTAATGCCATGCTGCTGCCGATTATTATCGACTTCAACAGCAAGCAGGCTTCCACACACACCCGCGATCGCTACCACCGCTGTGCGCAGATCATGGGGATCGATCATGCCGTTCCCGAGCAGGCTATCGCGCAGATGACGCAGGCTATCCGGCAGATTAACCGCCATTTCGGTATTCCCGCCACGCTAAACGCGTTGGGCATTGAACGGGCAAAGATCAGCACGCTACGCGCGGCACTGGTGAGTTCCGCGCTGGCTGACGGCTGCACGGCATCAAACCCACGGCCTGTTACCCCACAGGACGTGGAAGCCCTCATCGATCAGGTGACTGGCTAACTGGATACGTTTGTCCTGCCTGCATGAAGCAGGCAAAAAAGTCCTGTCGAACAACAAATATCGGGCGTCGTTACTCCCTATCCTGATGTACAGACGCTCTGTACCCATGAGTTAACCCAATGATCAGGTCGTTTCCGTTATGAATTACACCGAACAACAAGCTGAATGGATCACCCAACAAATCCTGCATGAGCTCGCTGCCCGTAAAAGCCCGGCGGCGTCCGCCACCGCGCCCGTTGCGCTGGAGATCCCGGTGGGCGTGTCGAACCGTCACGTCCACCTGTGCCGGGAGGATATGGACATTCTGTTTGGGTACGGCTCAACGCTGACCCGTTTTAAAGCGGTCAAACAGCCTGGACAATATGCTGCCGAAGAGATGGTGACGCTGCGCGGTCCGAAAGGTGAACTGAGCAAAGTGCGGGTATTAGGCCCGTTGCGTAAAACCACTCAGGTGGAAATCTCCGTCGCCGATGGTTTCGCGCTGGGTGCCAAAGCGCCCGTTCGCATGTCGGGCGATCTGTTGGAATCGCCAGGGATTGACATCATCGGCCCGAAAGGACGCGTGGTGAAGCACAACGGCATGATTGTGGCCTGGCGCCATATCCATGTTTCACCGCAGGAAGCCGAGCTGCATGGCCTGCGCGACGGGATGGAAATTGATGTTCAGACCAACGGCCCGCGCGGCGGCGTGCTGAGCCACGTGGTGGTGCGCGTCACGGCGGATGCCGTGCTGGAACTGCATATCGATGTGGAGGAGGCCAACGGTTTCGGCCTGCGTAACGGCGACACGGTGCGCGGTATCAAACAGGATGTGCGCCATGGCTGACAGCCCCGAAAACCGCCGATTGCACGAACTGGCCGCGCTGATTGACAGCGGCGAATGTCGGCCCTGCACCGGCGCGTTGAAGGTGGGGGTGGACCTCGGTACCGCCAATATCGCGATAGTGGTCGTGGATGCGGATAACCAACCGGTGGCGGGCGTGACATCCCCCTCCAGTGTGGTGAAAGACGGCGTGGTGGTGGATTACCTTACTGCCAGCCGGGTGGTCTCGCGGCTGAAAAGGATCCTCGAGGAAAGACTGGGCCGCACCCTCGATCGCGCGGCGACCGCGATTCCACCGGGAATTTCCGACGGTAACACCAAGGTGATCGTCAACGTCGTGGAGTCTGCGGGCTTTATCGTCACGAAAGTGCTTGATGAACCGGTGGCCGCCGCCAGTGCGCTGAATATCAAAAACGGTGCGGTAGTGGATGTGGGGGGCGGGACAACCGGAATGAGCATTTTGAAAAGCGGCAAAGTGACCTTTAGCGCCGATGAGCCCACCGGCGGCAGCCACATGACGTTGGTTATCGCGGGTGCGCTTGGTCTGGCATATGCCGAGGCAGAAGAGATGAAAAAAGATCCGGCTCTGGAAGCGCAGGTCTTTACCCTGGTGCTGCCGGTGGCGCAAAAAATGGCCAGCCTGGTGTCGGGATGGCTCACCACGCAGCGGGTGAAAAATATTTATCTGGTGGGCGGCGCCAGCAGCTTCAGCCAGTTTGCCGCAGTGTTTAGCAAACACACGGGCAAAAATGTGGTTCCGTCGGTGGAGCCACTGCTAGTTACGCCTTTAGGCATCGCGATGAATGCGGGGTAAGTGAGAACCGATGGACAGCCAGACCTTATCGCAACTGCTGGACCGCGCTATCGCTGAATTGTTGGCACAGTCCGTCGCGCAAAAAAATGTTCGGGTGGTGGTGACCGGCGACGATCTTTCTTCGCTCCCTGAGACCCTGAACTGTCTCGCGGCACTCGAGCAGGCGGGCTACCAGTTATGGGTGAGTTTTTCGCACAGTGCCAGCCAGTCGGCGCTGAAAGATGCCTGCATCGACAGGTTGCGCCAGTGGGGTTCCCGCGCCGGATTCGACCACCATAGCGGTGATTACGACGCGCTCTATCTCCCGGCGCTCTCGATTAACAGTATGAGCAAAATTGCGCTGGGCATCCGCGACAACCTGGCATGCGAAGCGGTATTCCAGGCATTGCACCAGCGTAAACAGACGATCGCCACGCTGCATCCCCAGTGCCATGACAGCCGCTTGCCGCTGCCGCTGTTGGCCCGACTGGAGGGTTATACGCACATGCTGGAAAGCTACGGCGTGACGCTCTCGGGTAAAAAAATGGCCCACATCGACTCTCCTCCGGTGAGCCAGTCCGCACCTTTCACCAGCCTGCCGTTCGCCGGTAAAAAACGCTTAATCGCCCTGCGCGATATTCGTCTGCTTGCCCCTGGCGAAGGATTGCGGGTCGAGCGCGATACGCTGATTACCCCTGCCGCTAAAGACGAAATCAAGCGGCGCAATCTCACCCTTATTTACGGCTAACCGGAGGAAGTATGTATCTCGCAAAAGTCACTGGCGCGTTAGTTTCCACCACCAAACACGTCTCCCTGAACGGCTCGAAACTGCTGATAGTGGCGCGCCTGGATGAAAACTATCGGCCTACCGGCCATGCACAGGTGGCTGTGGATACCGTCGGCGCGGGTAACGGCGAGATTGTTATCGTGACCACCGGCAGCTCGGCGCGGATGAGCAACAGCAAAGAGCATTCGGTGATTGATGCTGCCGTGGTGGGCATCGTGGACGCGCTCGAACTTAATGGCAAATAGCGGTGCTCAGAGGAGGGTAATGTATGGCTGCGCACGACAATTTTCTCGACAACTGGATCACCGCCGCTATCGCCATGCAACTGCCGGAGCGGCACATGCCCCTGAGCCTGGAAGACTGTGCGCTGCTGGCGAAGCTGGCGCAAGAGGCTGCCATGGCCTGCCATGTGCCAATTGTTTTTAGCCTGGTGGATGCCCACGGGCAGCAGCGGTTCTTCTTTAGCATGGATAACGCCCTGCTGGTAAGCCATACCCTGGCGCCACAAAAGGCCTGGACCGCCGTGGCGCTGAAGATGGCGACCCATGAACTGGCGACGCGAGTACAACCGGGCGGTGAGCTATACGGTCTTGATAAAGAAAAAGAGATTTGTTGCTTCGGCGGCGGATTTCCCTGCTGGTCGGGCGGATGCCTGCTCGGCGGCATTGGCATTAGCGGTGGCAGCGTGGAAGACGATATGTCCATCGCCCGCCAGGCGCTGGCGCGGTTTAGCGCGCTGCGTTTTCCCCTCGCAATAACACGTTAATTTTTCATCGCAGTCCATTTCAGGGGTCATCATGTCCTTAGTTTGTGTATTAGTGATTAACTGTGGTTCTTCCTCAATGAAGTTCTCGGTCATCCCCCAGGATGCCGACCAGCCGGTGCTGTCTGGCCTGGCAGAGCGGCTGGGGATTGATCATGCCACCATGACATTTAAAGACCGTGACGGTAATACATCCCGCGTGGCGCTGGCGGAAGCCAGCCATCAATGTGCGTTACACGTCCTGTTCGGGACACTCGCGCAGCAGCAACTGCTGCAAACCATTACCGCTATCGGGCATCGCGTGGCACACGGCGGCAGTGATTTCAAAAGCTCGGTGCGGGTGACCGACGAGGTGATTGAAAAAATCCGTGCGTTGTCCGCACTGGCGCCCCTGCATAACCCCGCCAACCTGATGGGAATTGAAGCGGCGCGTGCGCTGCTGCCTGCACTGCCGCAGATCGCGGTGTTCGATACCGCGTTCCATCAGACGTTATCCCCGGCGGCGTATACCTATGCTATTCCACTGGATTACCAGCGTGACTATCAGGTGCGTCGCTACGGCTTCCACGGTACCTCCCATCGTTTTATCGCCAGCGAAGCGCTCAACGCATTGGATCTGGACCCGGCGGATCACGGTATTGTGATTGCCCACCTGGGAAATGGGTCGTCACTTTGCGCCGTGCAGAACGGCGAGAGTGTTGATACATCAATGGGCATGACGCCGCTGGAAGGGCTGGTTATGGGCACGCGCTGCGGCGATCTGGATTTTGGTGTCGCCGCCTATCTGGCGAAGTGCACCGGGCAGTCTCTCGACGCCCTGTACAAAATGGTTAACAGCCAGTCCGGATTAATGGGTATCTCCGGATTGTCCAGCGATTGCCGAACGTTGCAGGAAGCCCGTGCTGCGGGGCACGAACGGGCGGCGCTGGCCATCGACGTGATGGTGCATCGACTCGCCCGGCATATCGGCGGCCATGTCACGTCTCTTAAACGCTTCGACGCACTGATTTTTACCGGTGGTATTGGCGAAAACTCGGCGCTGATCCGTGAACTCACCGTACAACGGCTTCAGGCGTTGGGACTGGTGTTGGATGGGGCACGCAATCAGCAGATGTTCGGTGGTCGCAGCGGGCTGATTTCAAAAGCGGGCTCGACGACGATCGCCGTCATCGCCACCAATGAAGAAAAAATGATTGCCAGAGACGCGGCGGACATCGCCCGCAACCTGTAATAAAACCCAGGAGGTTATTGCCGCGGGTAGGTGGATTTTATTGTCGGCGGGGCGAATCTGAAAACAAGATAGTCCCGCTAGCGCGCAAAACATTTTGTCCAAATAACCTTAGTATCATCATGCGTAAATAATTAACGCACAGGGTGAATCTGTGGATTTCTATTCCTGTGCACGTTTTCTTTCTATCAGAAATATCGAGGTTGGTATGCAACAAGAAGCATTAGGAATGGTTGAAACAAAAGGCCTGGTTTCTGCAATCGAAGCTGCAGATACCATGGTGAAATCTGCCAACGTGACCCTGGTGGGTTATGAAAAAATCGGTTCTGGCCTGGTAACCGTGATGGTTCGCGGCGACGTGGGTGCTGTGAAAGCCGCTACCGACGCGGGTTCTGCCGCTGCGGGCAAAGTGGGTGAACTGGTCTCCGTACACGTTATTCCACGCCCGCACATTGAGGTGGAAAAAATTCTGCCGAAGGCCGTCGGTTAATAACAATAAAGGATACTGATCATGAGAGATAATCTTGTTGAGCAGATTATATCTGACGTAATGAATAAACAAACCGACACGAAACCGAAGGCCAAAACCGCCGCGCATTTCGCCGGTTGTGGAATTACGGAATTTGTCGGCACTGCGTTGGGTCACACTATCGGCCTGGTGATTGCCAATGTCGATAATCAGTTACATGAAATTATGAATATCGACAAGAAATATCGCTCTATCGGTATTCTGGGTGCGCGTACCGGCGCAGGTCCGCAAATTTTTGCCGCTGATGAAGCCATCAAAGCCACTAACAGTGAAATCATCTCTATCGAGCTGGCTCGCGACACTGAAGGTGGCGGCGGACACGGTTGTTTGATTATTTTCGGCGCGTCTGATGTTTCCGACGTCAGACGTGCGGTTGAAGTTGCGCTCTCAGAAATTGAACGCACCATGGGCGACGTGTATGGCTCACCGGCTGGCCACCTCGAATTTCAATACACCGCGCGCGCCAGCAGTGCGCTGCATAAAGCGCTCGGTGCACCAATTGGTAAATCCTTCGGGATGACCTGTGCCTCGCCTGCGGCGATTGGCCTGGTGATTGCTGACGCTGCGGCGAAATCCGCCGTTATCGACCCGGTGGGCTACGCCAGCCCGTCGAAAGGTACCAGCTTCAGTAACGAAGTGATCTTTACCTTTTCCGGTGATTCCGGTGCGGTACGCCAGGCCGTTATTGCCGCACGTGAAGTGGGGCTGCAACTGCTCTCCACGTTAGATCCAGCGGAAATTAAATCCACCACGACGCCGTATATCTAAGCATCGGGTGACGACGCGCGCGACGCGGTCGGTAGTAAGGAATTTAAAGATGAATGATATTGAAATCGCTCAGGCTGTCTCGACCATTCTGAGCAAATTCACCAAAGCAACACCGGATACGGCCCCGGCTGCGGTTCCCGCGACCTCAGATGCGGCGCGGGTTGAAAGCCTGGATGATATCGTCGCTAAGGCGCTGGCGCAGCAAACTTCCGGGCGCGCCGCCTGCGCATCGTCTCCGGTCGAGCATGCCGGAACCGGCGCATTCGAAACGATGGACGAGGCGATTTCAGCGGCCGTACTGGCGCAGGTGCAGTATCGCCACTGTTCTATGCAAGACCGTACCTCATTTATTAATGGCATTCGTGACATTTTCCTGCAGGAGGAGGTGCTGTGCGCCATTTCCCGTATGGCGGTGGACGAAACCGGCATGGGTAATTATGAGGACAAACTGATCAAAAACCGCGTCGCAGCGCTGAAAACGCCAGGTCTTGAAGACCTGGCAACCCGCGCGATTACCGGAGACGGAGGGTTAACCCTGATCGAGTACTCCGCGTTCGGGGTAATTGGTTCGATTACACCAACCACTAACCCGACCGAAACCATCATTAACAACAGTATCAGCATGCTGGCGGCGGGCAACACCGTCGTGTTTAGCCCACACCCCCGTTCGCGCAAGGTTTCGCTATACGCGGTTGAGCTGATCAATAACAAGCTTGCAGAGCTGGGTGCACCGGCAAACATGGTGGTAACGGTGACGAAACCGTCAATCGATAACACCAACGCCATGATCAACGACCCGCGTATCAACATGCTGGTGGCAACCGGCGGTCCGGCCATTGTGAAAACCGTGATGTCATCCGGCAAGAAAGCGATTGGCGCAGGCGCAGGCAACCCGCCAGCCGTAGTGGACGAGACGGCGGATATCGAAAAAGCGGCCCGCGATATCATTAAGGGCTGTAGCTTCGACAACAACCTGCCGTGCGTGGCTGAAAAAGAGGTGATTGTGGTGAATCAGGTCGCTGACTATCTGATCCACTGCATGAAGAAAAGCGGTGCTTATCTGCTGTGCGACAAGAAACTGATTCAGCAGTTACAGACGCTGGTGCTTAACGAAAAAGGCACCGGGCCGAATACCGGGTTCGTCGGTAAAGATGCGCGCTATATCCTTCAGCAACTGGGGATCACGGTGGGTGACGATATTAAAGTCATCTTAATCGAGACGGAGAAAACCCATCCGTTCGTGGTACATGAACTGATGATGCCGGTCCTGCCGGTGGTGCGTGTCGACAACGTTGATGAAGCTATCGAGCTGGCGGTGAAAGTGGAGCACGGCAATCGACATACCGCGATTATGCACTCTACCAACGTCGAAAAGCTGACCAAAATGGCGCGCCTGATCCAGACCACCATATTTGTAAAAAATGGTCCCTCCTATGCGGGGATCGGGGTGGGTGGCGAAGGGCATGCCACCTTCACGATTGCCGGGCCGACCGGTGAAGGGCTTACGTCAGCACGCGCTTTTGCACGGCATCGTCGCTGTGTCATGGTTGAAGCGCTGAATATTCGCTAACCATTGCGAAGGGTGACTCAAAGATGAAAACACGGATCATAAACGCGCCGACCCCGGATATCCTGGCGATGCTGAAACGGCGCATGCCAGGGGAGTTTCGTTCGCGTCTGGAGTTGATTCGCATCGACGCTATTGGATTGTTAATGCTGCCGGTACCGGATCTCTATTTTTATGCCGATGTCGCCAGCAAAAGTGCCAATGTGGTGGTGTCGGAAATCTTTGGCAGTTGCCCTCAGCACATCACCACCCTGGCCATTTTTGGTGAAGTTGCGGCGGTGCATGAAGCCATGCGAATCATTGAGGAAAATGATAACCCGTTCTGAGAGTTCGCTTATGAAGAAGATATTACTTATCGCAGGCGATTTCTCTGAAGACTATGAAGTCATGGTGCCATGGCAGGCATTAAGCATGTTAGGTTTCAGAGTGGATGTTGTATGTCCGGGTAAACGAACCGGCGAGTTTATTAAAACTGCGATTCATGATTTTGAAGGTGACCAAACGTACACGGAAAAACCCGGACACCTTTTTAGATTAACTGCATCGTTTGACGAAATAAAGTTACAGGAATATTGCGGTGTATATATTTCAGGCGGGCGTTCATCTGAATACCTGCGATTAAATAAATCGGTCCTGAATGTCATACATTATGCAATGAATTTCTCAATACCTGTTGCCGCAATTTGTCATGGCCCACAAATTCTGGCCGCTGCGGGGGTATTAAAAGACAGGAAATTGACAGGGTATTTTACGGTGAAACCAGAGGTGGAAATGGCAGGTGGCCTGTGGGTTACTGCTGCGGATGATGAGGCCGTCGTCGATGGCAACCTCATCACTGCGACCACCTGGATGGGGCATCCGGAAATATTACGTCAATTTATTGCTCAGATAGGTATCAGTATTATTCATTAATACCCCGGCACTGCCGCAAGGTTATCAAAATATATTCGGGAGTTTTCTATGTTAGAGAAAGGTTTTTCTAATCCGACTGACCGTGTTGTAAGACTTAAAAATATGATCCTGACGGCAAAGCCGTATGTGGAATCAGAGCGCGCAGTACTGGCAACCGAAGCATATAAAGAGACGGAACAACTGCCGGCCATTATGCGCCGTGCAAAAGTGGTTGAAAAAATCTTTAACGAATTACCGGTGACGATTCGCCCGGACGAATTAATTGTGGGTGCAGTAACGATTAATCCACGCTCGACTGAAATCTGCCCGGAATTCTCTTACGACTGGGTGGAAAAAGAGTTCGAGACGATGGAGCACCGTGTCGCCGACCCGTTCATTATTCCGCAAAAGACCGCCCAGGATCTGCATGAAGCGTTCAAATACTGGCCGGGTAAAACCACCAGTTCTCTGGCCGCCTCTTACATGTCTGAAAGCACCAAAGAGAGTATGGCGAGCGGCGTATTCACCGTGGGCAACTACTTCTTCGGTGGCGTCGGTCACGTTAGCGTCGATTACGGCAAGGTACTGAAAATCGGTTTTCGCGGCATCATTAACGAAGTGACCCGTGCGCTGGACGCGCTGGACCGCACTGAACCTGGCTATATCAAAAAAGAGCAGTTCTATAATGCGGTGTTGATAAGCTACAACGCGGCGATCCGTTTTGCTCATCGCTATGCGGAAGAGGCGTCCCGTCTGGCGCAGCTGGAAAGCAATCCGACCCGTAAACGCGAACTGGAGCAAATCGCTCAGAACTGTACCCGCGTGCCGGAATACGGTGCGACCACGTTCTGGGAAGCGTGCCAAACATTTTGGTTTATCCAGAGCATGCTGCAGATTGAATCCAGCGGCCACTCTATCTCCCCGGGCCGTTACGACCAGTACATGTATCCGTATCTGGCGGCGGACAAATCTATCTCACGCGAATTCGCCCAGGAACTGGTCGACTGCTGCTGGATCAAACTCAACGACATTAACAAAACCCGTGACGAAGTGTCTGCCCAGGCGTTCGCCGGTTATGCCGTATTCCAGAACCTGTGCTGTGGCGGCCAGACCGAAGACGGTCGCGACGCGACTAACGATCTGAGCTACATGTGTATGGAAGCGACCGCACACGTGCGTTTGCCGCAACCGTCTTTCTCTATTCGTGTATGGCAGGGCACCCCGGATGCATTCCTGTATCGCGCGTGCGAGCTGGTGCGTATGGGCCTTGGCGTTCCGGCGATGTACAACGATGAAGTGATCATCCCTGCGCTGCAAAACCGTGGCGTATCGCTGCGTGACGCGCGTGATTACTGCATCATCGGGTGTGTGGAGCCGCAGGCACCGCACCGTACAGAAGGCTGGCATGATGCGGCGTTCTTTAACGTAGCAAAAGTGCTGGAAATCACCCTCAACAACGGGCGTGTCGGTAGCAAACAGCTTGGTCCGGTAACGGGTGAACTGACTCAGTACACCGGCATGGACGATTTCTACAGCGCGTTCCAGAAACAAATGGCGCACTTCGTTCATCAACTGGTTGAAGCCTGCAATAGCGTGGATATCGCCCACGGTGAACGCTGCCCGCTGCCGTTCCTCTCTGCGCTGGTCGACGATTGTATCGGCCGGGGTAAATCCCTGCAGGAGGGCGGTGCAATCTACAACTTCACCGGTCCACAGGCGTTTGGTGTTGCTGACACCGGCGACTCTGTGTATGCCATCCAGAAGCAGGTGTTCGAAGATCGCAAATTATCCCTGAGCGAGCTGAAAAGCGCACTGGATAGCAACTTCGGCCACGCGGTGGGCAGCAACCCACATAGCCCGGCGGCAAAAACCTCGCTTAACGAGCAGGACATTTATGATGTGGTGAAACGCATCATTGAGCAGCACGGTGCGCTGGATCCGGCGGCGATTAAAAACGAAGTCTATCGTCAACTGACATCCGGTACTGCGGCTCCGACGCAATCCGGTACCTTGTCCCGCCACGAAGAAATCCGCCGTATCCTGGAAAATACCCCTTGCTTCGGTAACGATATCGACGACGTGGATTTAGTGGCGCGTCAATGCGCATTGATCTACTGCCAGGAAGTGGAGAAATATACCAACCCGCGTGGCGGCCAGTTCCAGGCCGGTATCTACCCGGTTTCGGCTAACGTGCTATTTGGGAAAGACGTTGCGGCGCTGCCGGATGGACGTCTGGCAAAAGAGCCACTGGCAGATGGTGTGTCGCCGCGTCAGGGTAAAGATACCCTTGGCCCAACTGCTGCAGCCAACTCGGTGGCCAAGCTTGACCACTTTATTGCCTCTAACGGTACGCTCTATAACCAGAAATTCCTGCCATCTTCACTGGCTGGCGAGAATGGTCTGCGTAATTTCAGCGGCCTGGTGCGTAACTACTTCGATAAGAAAGGGATGCACGTCCAGTTCAACGTTATCGACCGCAACACGCTGATCGAAGCGCAGAAAAACCCGGAGCAGCATCAGGATCTGGTGGTACGCGTGGCAGGTTACAGCGCCCAGTGGGTGGTTCTGGCGAAGGAAGTGCAGGACGACATCATTAGCCGTACTGAGCAACAGCTGTCGTAAATACCCCGCGGGCCAGAGAGGATAATCAATCTGGCCCGTTATTATTCATTTTTACACTGTCTGGTTTCTATTTTTACCTGGAAAGGTAATTTGACTGGCTAATATAGAGTGATGTTATGAATAAAGTTGAGTACGAAACCGAAGGCGTCATTTTTAATATTCAACGCTATTCTTTGCATGATGGCCCAGGCATTCGCACCATTCCTTTTTTTAAAGGTTGTCCACTTTCCTGCAAATGGTGTAGTAATCCTGAATCACAACGTCCGCAGCCAGAATTGTTATTCAAAAAGAATGATTGCATCCGCTGTGGAAAATGTATTGATGTTTGTCCACAACAGGCATTGTCAACTGCTAATACCTGGTTTATCGATCGTGACCGCTGTATCCAGTGCGGTAAATGTACTGACGTCTGTCCGACACGCGCGCTGGAAATGAAAGGCAAGCGTATGTCGGTGACGGCGGTAATGCGTGAGCTGGAAAAAGAAGAAAATTTATACCGTCGCTCCGGCGGGGGCATTACCCTGTCAGGCGGCGAACCGTTGGCGCAGCCTGAGTTTGCCCGTGAACTGCTGAAAGCGTGTAAGGCCAAGGGCTGGCATACCGCCATTGAAACCACCGGGTACACCACTAAGGCGGTGATTGACGAGGTTTTTCCGTACGTCGACCTGGCGCTAACCGATATCAAAGCGATCGACCCTGAGGTTCATGAGCGTAACACCGGCGTTAAAAACAGCGTGATTCTGGAAAACCTGCTGCGCATTTCATTTTTAACCAAAGTGGTGGTGCGTATTCCGGTGATCCCCGGCGTTAACGATAATCCGCAGGAAATTCATAATATCGCCGAGTTTGCCCGATTAATGCAAAACGTCGATACCATTCATTTATTGCCTTATCACAGCTTTGGCGAAAATAAATATAATTTATTAGGCCGTCAATATCCGATGGACGATGCAAAAAGTATTGTCGAGACCAAAATGGAAACGTTGAAAGCGACGGTTGAGTCATTAGGCTTTAACTGTCATATCGGTGGTTAATTAACGGTATCAGCAGAGCGCGGCACAATCATGCTGCGCTTTTTAAGTTTTTAAACGTGATATTACACGAATTATAAAATTATCCGCAGCCAGTCTGCATTTTAATCTACGTTGTCCTTTAATTTAATCCTATTACAGAGGTGAGCTATATGAATAGCTTAGATATTCTCGTTGCCTTCGGCGGCGGCATATTTGGCGCGGCGATTGGCGCGCTGGCAGCTTTTGAATTTGTTGGGCTTCTGGTGATCGCCATGGCGGTAGTGCAGATTATTACCGGCGCGCCATCGGATTTTATTACGTTTCCGTTTGGGCTGTTTGGGCCGCATACCGGCGGCTTTGCCGCAGGCGTGGCGGCGACGGCCTATGCGGCAAAGAGAGGCAAACTGGGCTCCGGGCGCGATATCACCGCAGGGCTGAGTGGGCTGGCGGCCTATGACGTGCTGCTGGTGGGCGGGATTTTCGGGGCAGGTGGTTACCTCATCGCCTGGGGACTGAACCAGATCCCGGCGTTCCCGTCCGGTAATGCCTGGACCGATACCGTGGCGCTGACGGTGGTGATCTCCGGGGTAATTAGCCGACTGATGTTCGGCAAAACGGGCCTGTTTGGCAAGCCGGAGCAGGGGATCCGTCACTGCTATCCGCCGCAGGATAAATGCTGGATGCCTTACCACAGCCGTATTCCGCAGCTTTCGGTGCTGGGTCTCGGCATCGGCCTGATGGCTGGGTTTTTAGGACTGAAGTTCGGCGGCAACGGCGCGCTGCTGGCGTTCGGTATTTCTGCGTTTTCGCTGATCTTCTTGCACTTCAACACCCAGGTGCCCGTATCGCACCACATCGCACTGCCCGCCGCGCTGACGGCAGTGCTGTCGGGCAGCCTGATATGGGCTGGCATTGTCGGTATTATTTGCGCGCTGTTAGGTGAACTGATGTCGCGTATCTTTCTGATCCATGGCGATACCCATATTGACCCGCCAGCAATGGCCATCGCCATAATGACGACAGCAGTTAACGTGCTGGCGACTATCGGGCTGTTCACGTTGATGCCGTTAATGTAGTTCGTTGATGTTTAAGAAAAGCCAGTGGGTGATGTCTAATACTGGTCAGTTAAGCATTGAGGATTGTTCCGTTCACTTTATGTTCAGCAGAATAGAGTAACTTCACGGCACGTGAACGTGGTAAGGGGTCACCGCGACCCCCTTACCAATCCCCGCGGCCCCGCGACGAAATCGGTGCTTCGCACTACGCTCACCTCACGACCTCCTGCCTGCGGTCGGCTCAACTCGTGATGACTCGTCCCATCCCTGGGACTCGCCCCTTCGGGGCCAACGCAAGCGTTGTTCAAAATTGCTCCTGGCAATTTTGTCCTGTCTCGCGTCGCCTCTGTACGCCATCCCTGGCGTCCAGCCCTTGTCATCCGGTCTCCGGTTCGCCGATTTCAGCGGGGACTCAACACCCGTGCCCCATTCAGACCGCTGAGAAGGTGGAGGGAGCGTAAGTCCGGCTGAAAATCGCTGAGGCGTTGACCGCAGGCC
>NZ_JBOGBT010000065.1:0-19272 GCF_051656365.1 Silvania sp.
CTCCAGTTTGTTTCAGTTAAAACGTAGTAGTGTTGGTAAAGAATCAGTGCTCTTCAGACGCCATCGACAGATAGACGATCGTCAGAACCATGAAGATAAAGGCTTGCAGCGTAATAATCAGGATGTGGAAAATGGCCCAAGGCACATTCAGAATCCACTGTGACCACCACGGCAGAAGACCCGCGATCAGAATGAAAATCAGCTCACCCGCATACATGTTGCCGAACAGTCGCAGACCGAGAGAAATCGGTTTGGACAGCAGGCTAACGCCTTCCAGGATCAGGTTGACCGGAATAAACGCCCAGTGGTTGAACGGCTGCAAGGTAAGCTCTTTCACGAAGCCGCCTACGCCTTTCATTTTGATGCTGTAGAAAAGAATCAGGATAAACACGCCCAGCGCCATCGACAGTGTAATGTTCACGTCCGCAGACGGCACCACACGCAGGGCAGGCAGACCGAAGATGTGCTCACCGATGAACGGCAGCAGGTCAATCGGTAACAGGTCCATCAGGTTCATCAGGAAGACCCACACAAAGACGGTCAGCGCCAGCGGTGCAATCACCTTGCTCTTGCCGTGGTACATGTCTTTGACGCTACCATGGACGAAGCCAATGATCATTTCGATGAAAGTCTGGAATTTTCCTGGTACGCCGCTGGTCGCACGCTTCGCAACGCCGCGGAAAACGGCCAGGAACAGCAGACCCAGTACCACCGAGAAGAACATGGAGTCGATATTGATCGTCCAGAAGGTGGCTGGGGGGTTATGCGGATCCACCAGCGAGAATGTACGCAGGTCCATCTGAAGGTTATTCAGATGGTGTCCTATGTAATCCTGCGGCGTCATATTTTCTGAAGCCATGATGCCTTTACCCTTTGTTATTGATTACAGCTGGCGCCAGAACTTGTACCACCAGCACCAAAACCCACGTCACTATCAGCGGCAGAAAGACCACTTTAAAAACCGCCAGCGCCACCACCAGGAGGGCAAAGGTCAGCAACACCTTACACACTTCGCCAAGCGCGAAGGACCAGGCCATGCGGCCTTTGGCGGGTGTATGCGCCTGATGACGCCAGGCAAAAATCATAAACAACATATTCGGCACAACAACTGCCAAACCTCCGCTCACCGCAGAGATGCCCCAGAAGGGGTCTTTGAGGCAGAACAGCAATCCACTTGCTATCACCGCCAGTAACTGAATGAACAGAAGCTTACGAGCAACGTTTCGACTCAAGAGCGACACTGACATCACGTTTTTACTCCTGCCCACTTCGAGGTATGTCGCGTGTCGTATAAAACGTTCTTTAAGGCTCAGAGTCAAGCAGCAAAAAGCGGTCAAATTATACGGTGCGGCCCCGTGATTTCAAACAATAAGTAGCGAAAAGGTGAATAAATGTTTAAATATTTTTCTGCGACCCTATTTCTTAACTTTTCGTTAAACCGTGAATGACTCATTAAAACTGCAAACCGCGTAGAAACATCGGCAATAAAGCGTGCACGTGATCACAAAACAGGCATTTACGCTAAGGTCTGACAAATCAAATCAGTAAATCGCCATATTTCATCTTTCTGATATTAAAGACTAATTTGAGTAACTTTTTCCAAAACAGCCCTGTATACAATGAAAACCTTTTATTGACATTTATAATAAAAATTTAACATTGCATTCTTGTTACGCGCGCCTACTTTTAGCAGGCTGATATTTTCAGGGTTTATTATATTTTGGGTCAACGCCCTGCTCAGGTTAACCCAAAGAAAAACCACGGTAAAAAAGTGGTTAAATATGCGCTGTGTACTTCTTATCCTTTCGCGTATTTTTTAACATACTAAGAACAGCACAAATTCCACATTTTTTATTATTTTTTTAAAAATTGTTTGGCTTAATTACCACCAGATGACGCTCCCCTTCCAACTGAGGGACACGCAACTTAATCGCGGATTCGACAGCGAATCCCACAGGCATGTGCGCAATTTCGTCTTCCGGCAACACCCCTTTCAGGGCGTAGAAGCGTCCGTTTTGCGCAGGCAAATGCTTGCACCAGCTGATCATATCATTGAGCGAAGCGAAGGCACGGCTGATGACGCCATCAAACGGCGGCTCTGCCGGAAAGTCCTCTACCCTGCTCTGCACCGGATGAACATTTTCAAGCTTCAGCTCGTGCTGAACCTGACGCAGGAAGCGTACGCGCTTACCCAGGCTGTCCAGCAGCGTGAACTGGCACTCAGGACGCACGATAGAGAGCGGAATACCCGGAAGACCCGGACCCGTGCCAACATCGATAAAACGCTCGCCCTGAAGGTGTGGTGCTACAACGATGCTGTCAAGGATATGGCGAATCAACATCTCATTGGGATCGCGCACCGAGGTGAGATTATAGGCCTTGTTCCATTTGTTCAGCATATCGACATACCCCACCAGCTGGTTTTTCTGGTGATCGGTGAGCGAAATACCGGCTTGATCCAGCAGACGAGTGAGTTTGTTGAGCACGGTGAATACCTGTTGAGAGTCGTGTTGGCGGGTGGCGCTATGCTGACCCGCCCTACGAAGTTCTGTAGGCCCGAAACGCAACGCGTCACCGGGCAATAATTACGGTTACGCGCTGCGGCGTAACATTCCCTGTTTTTTCAGCCAGACCAGCAGAATCGAGATGGCCGCAGGCGTGACGCCTGAAATGCGCGTTGCCTGGCCAATGGACGACGGTTTATGGTCATTCAGCTTGGCGATCACCTCGTTGGAGAGGCCATTCACCAGCCGATAATCCAGCGTTGCCGGCAGGATCGTATTCTCGTTACGCTGCTGCTTGTCGATCTCGTCCTGCTGACGGGCGATGTAGCCTTCGTACTTCACCTGGATTTCAACCTGCTCGGCGGCCTGTACATCGTCCAGTCCCGGGGCGAACGGTGTCAGCTGAATCAGCTGTTCGTAGGTCATCTCCGGACGACGGAGCAGATCTTCGCCGCTGGCTTCACGGGAGAGCGGTGCCGACAGGTGAGCATTCACTTCGGCTACGGAATCCGTGGTTGGGTTAACCCAGGTGGATTTCAGGCGCTGACGTTCACGCTCGATGCTTTCCAGCTTCTCGTTGAAACGCGCCCAGCGAGCGTCGTCCACCAGACCCAGCTCACGGCCCATTTCGGTCAGGCGCAGGTCGGCATTGTCTTCACGCAGCATCAGACGGTATTCCGCGCGAGAGGTAAACATACGGTACGGCTCTTTGGTACCGAGGGTGCAGAGGTCGTCCACCAGCACGCCCAGGTAAGCCTGCGAACGTCCCGGCGCCCAGCCTTCTTTCTCGGCAGAGAAACGCGCGGCGTTCAGACCGGCCAGCAGACCCTGAGCGGCAGCTTCTTCGTAGCCGGTGGTGCCGTTGATCTGCCCTGCGAAGAACAGACCTTCGATAAATTTGCTTTCCAGGGTTGGCTTCAGGTCACGCGGATCGAAGAAATCGTACTCAATGGCATAGCCCGGACGCACGATCTTCGCGTTTTCCATCCCCTGCATCGAGCGGACGATTTGCATCTGAACGTCGAACGGCAGGCTGGTGGAGATCCCGTTCGGGTAGATCTCGTTGGAGGTTAGCCCTTCCGGCTCGAGGAAGATCTGGTGCTGGTTACGATCGGCAAAGCGCATCACTTTGTCTTCGATCGACGGGCAGTAACGTGGCCCGATCCCTTCGATCACGCCAGCATACATCGGGCTACGATCGAGGTTATTGCGGATCACGTCATGGGTTTTCTCGTTAGTGTGGGTGACGTAGCACGGCACCTGACGCGGATGTTGATCCACATTGCCCATGAACGAGAAGACCGGCATTGGATTATCACCGTGCTGCTGGGCCAGCACGCTGAAGTCAATGGTGCGGGCGTCAATACGTGGCGGCGTGCCGGTTTTCAGGCGGCTGACGCGCAGCGGCAGCTCGCGCAGTCGGCGCGATAGCGGAATGGACGGCGGATCGCCTGCACGGCCACCGCTGTAGTTATCCAGACCGATATGAATTTTGCCATCGAGGAACGTCCCGACGGTCAACACAACGGCTTTGGCACGGAACTTAAGCCCCATCTGGGTTACAGCGCCAACGACACGATCGTTCTCGACGATCAGATCTTCAACCGCCTGTTGGAAGATCATCAGGTTCGGCTGATTCTCCAGCGCAGTGCGCACCGCCTGACGGTACAGCACGCGGTCGGCCTGTGCACGGGTCGCACGGACGGCCGGACCTTTGCTCGCGTTTAGTATCCTAAACTGGATACCCGCATGATCGATTGCGGTCGCCATCAGGCCGCCAAGCGCATCCACTTCTTTTACCAGGTGTCCTTTCCCAATGCCGCCAATCGCCGGATTACAGGACATTTGTCCCAGCGTGTCGATATTGTGTGTCAGAAGCAGGGTCTGTTGACCCATACGCGCTGCGGCCATCGCGGCCTCAGTGCCTGCATGACCCCCGCCAATGATGATGACGTCAAAAGGATCCTGATAAAACATGCTTTCCTGCCTTGCGTAAAGCGGTTTGAAAATGGATTGAAGCCCGGGCCGTGGATTCTACTCAACTTTAGTCGTTCGAGAAAGCACTGGGATCCTGACTATTAAAAAGAAGATCTTTTTATTTAGAGATCTGTTTTATTGTGATCTCTTATTAGGATCGCGGTTTTCTGTGGGTAAGCCGGATCTCACGATTAAGATCATGCGGTTAGGAAGGATCGTTTGCTGTGAATGATCGGTGATCCTGCGACGTATAAGCTGGGATCAAAAAGGCATGTTATGCACAGGCCAAAAAGTCACCAACGGTTGTTCATGGGATAACTACCGGTTGATCAAAGCTTTTAACCAGAGTTATCCACAACTGATCGCACGATCTTTAATCGTTTTAGAGTAATTTTTTCCATTCTGCCAGCCAGATCTCGGCTGGATCTTCCGGAATATCGTGATCGAGGATGTTGATCTTCAGCGTTTCGCCGATCTGTTGTGCTCCGCAGGCCTTCATTTCGGTCTCAACTTTCTCAACGGCACCGCAGAAGGTGTCATATTCCCGACTGCCAAGGCCAATCGCCCCGAAACGGACGTTCGCCAGGTCAGGTTGCTGCTCTTTTAACTCTTCATATAAAGGCAGCAGGTTATCCGGAAGATCCCCGGCACCGTGCGTTGAGGTGATCAACAGCCAGATCCCGTCGATCGGCAGATCTTCTAATAACGGTCCGTGCAGCGTTTGTGTCGAAAAGCCGGCATCTTCCAGCTTTTCGGCCAGGTGTTCCGCGACATATTCAGCGCCGCCAAGGGTGCTGCCGGTAATGAGAGTTACATCCGCCATGATCGACCACTCCTGAGTTCAGAGTGGCGTATTGTACGCTGTGAATGCCCTGGGATCTACCTGTGGAAAATGTGGTAATTATTTTGCCCGGCTACGGGCGGATGGTACGCATGATCGGGTTCTGCAGGGAGATCAGCGTCTCGGTGGACTGAATTTCATCAATTGTTTGGATCTTGTTGATAAGTACCTGCTGCAGGGCATCGATCGATCGGCACATCACCTTTATAAAGATGCTGTAGTGTCCGGTGGTGTAATAGGCCTCGGTGACTTCATCCAGCGCGTTTAACTTTGCCAGAGCCGAAGGATAGTCTTTCGCGCTTTTGAGGATGATGCCGATAAAGCAGCACACGTCGTACCCCAGATGCTTCGGGCTGACGTCAATATGCGCCCCGGTAATGATCCCTGCCTGTTTCATCTTCTCTACGCGCACGTGAATGGTGCCAGGGCTGACGCCAAACTGTTTTGCCAGTTCGGCATAGGCGGTACGGGCGTTGGCCATCAGGGCTTCCAGGATGCCGCGGTCCAGATTGTCGATCTGATAATTTTCCATAGCTTTTTCTTATGAAGATTAATGAATCACTCTATATTAGCGGGTATTTTTATCGAATCAAAAGCGTTGCCGTCATTTTATTGTTGGTTTATTGAAAGCGAGACTTTTTTGTTGCTTAATCAGTGCCAACAGGACGCAGGAGTATAAATAATGAAAACCGCTTACATCGCACAACAACGCCAGATCAGTTTCGTAAAATCCCATTTTTCCCGCCAGCTGGAAGAGAAGCTTGGCCTGATTGAAGTTCAGGCTCCAATTTTAAGCCGTGTGGGCGACGGGACGCAGGACAACTTGTCTGGTTGCGAAAAAGCGGTACAGGTGAAAGTGAAAACACTGCCCGACGCCCAGTTCGAAGTGGTTCATTCACTGGCGAAGTGGAAGCGACAAACCCTGGGACAACACGACTTCAGCGCGGGCGAAGGGCTTTACACGCACATGAAAGCCCTTCGCCCCGATGAAGACCGCCTTACTGCTATTCACTCTGTTTACGTCGACCAGTGGGACTGGGAACGCGTAATGGGTGATGGCGAACGTCATACCCGCACGCTTACATCAACGGTAGAAGCTATCTATGCCGGGATCAAAGCCACTGAAGCAGCAGTCAGTAAAGAGTTTGGGTTAACCCCGTTCCTGCCGGAGACTATTCAGTTTATCCACAGTCAGGATCTGCTGAGCCGTTTCCCGGATCTGGATGCTAAAGGCCGTGAGCGAGCGATTGCTAAAGAGCTGGGCGCGGTATTCCTGATTGGGATCGGCGGCAAACTGTCACATGGTCAGCGCCACGACGTACGTGCTCCGGATTATGATGACTGGAGCAGCGAAGGCGACAGCGGTTTCGCAGGGCTGAACGGCGATATTCTGGTATGGAACCCGGTGCTGGAAGATGCGTTTGAGCTCTCCTCTATGGGGATCCGCGTGGACGCCGAGGCGCTGCAGCGTCAGCTGGCTATTACCGGTGATGACGATCGTTTGCAGCTGGAGTGGCATCAGGCCCTGCTGCGTGGTGAGATGCCGCAGACCATTGGTGGCGGTATTGGCCAGTCTCGCCTGACCATGCTCCTGCTGCAGCTGTCACACATCGGCCAGGTTCAGTGTGGCGTCTGGCCACAGCAGGTTCGCGACAGCGTGGATGCGCTGCTGTAATTAGCGTTTCCAGCGCCGTAATAAACGGCTTCGTAACCCGGTATCAAAGCGCCAGATATGATCGAAGATGCGCATGATGCCGGGTTTTCCATGGGTGGACATTGCCACTGCATGAAAACGATGCTGATGTTCCCGCTGCAGCACCTTTATTTGACTCACCACCTCATCCGGCAGCCGCTGGGCAATAAAATCCGAGATCACCACCGCATCTGCGTCATACCACTCTCCGCCCTGCATACGCTCGATAACGGCGCGAAAACAGCTGGCGAGATCGGTACCGCCGCGAAAGCGCTGGCTTAAAAAACGGATCGCCTGCTCCAGACCCTGCTCACCCGAGAGTTCATAACCCACGACCTCGCTGGAAAACAGCATGATATAGCAGCGCCGTCTGTCGGCGAGGGCGACGCGCATCAGCGCCAGGCAAAAGGCTTTGGCGCACTGCTCATTGAAGCCGCCCATTGAACCAGACGTGTCCACACAGACGATAAACGGCCCGCGCGGCTGCTCGTCGAAATCCTGATGCACTGCCGGGCGCTGACTCACTTTCTCGTGCCAGGCATCCCCATGCAGACGATAAGTCAGCAGCTGCTTTTCAACCAGTCGACGGTAAAATTCATACTCAAGTTCCGATATGCCGAGGGTGGCCAGCTCCGGCGGCAGCAGGCGCAGAATATCGTCGCTCTGCTGTAACCCGTCCACCTGTTCCGGCACCGTCGCCGGTTCGCGCACCAGGGTGCGGAAGGTTTCCAACGGGGCATCCTTTTTTGGCACCGACTTCGCCTCCCGCGAACGACCCAGCTGTTCCGCCAGCTGCATCAGCTCCGGCTGCTGTGCCAGAAAGTCGCCATAGCGGACGATAAGCTGATAATCCCCGCGTTTAAGCTGCCCCGCGCTCATATCCCAGAGTCGCCCGGCGGAATTTTCGTTCTCAACCAGCACCGGCTCCAGTGCCCCGGTCAATGTCATGCGCTCCTGTACTTCGCTGAGGAGCTGTTCGCGCTCTTCTTCCAGCAGTTGCTGATTGAGCGACGTGGCCTGGACCACCAGACTCAGTCGCCAGCGCTGTAAAAACAGCGTGTGCAGGGCGGGCGTGAAGGTGGGGTTATCGGCTACCAGCTGTCGGGCCTGGCTGGCGTACGGGGAATGTAATCGGTCCAGCAAGGTCAGGATCTGCGGCAGTTGCACAATCAGCTGCGGCGTTGAGAGCATCTGACTCGCCTGATAACACATCACCTCTTCGGTCAGTTCCGGCGGGACGCGGGTGTCTTTCAGGCGTTTGCGTAAGTTATCCCGCCAGCGGGGGAGATCGTCGGTGATGGCGGTTTTAAGTCTGGGAAATTTTTCAAAAAAGACCACCAGCTGCGGCGAGGCCAGCAAGGCGAGGATGATCTCTTCGATCAGCCCCTCCTCACCGACGGCCAGCATGATGTTGAGCGTATCCAGCGTCAGCATTGACGCGCCTGTTTAATCTGCGCGATCACATCCTGCAGGCTGGATTCAATGCGCCCCAGCCAGTCGCTGTGAATAAAGAGGCATTTTTGCTGTTCGCTAAAGCGGGTGTGTTGCAGGTGCCACTGATTATCCAGCGCTTCCAGTTGCTGTTTTATCTCTTCCGGAACGCTTTCCGATGTGGTGCCGGGCAGCGCCAGGCGCGATCCCTGCAGGCTGACGTCACGGATCACCAGATGCAGGCTGCCGTCCACTTCCATATTGAGCTGCTGGGCAAAGCCGATGCCGTTGAGTTTGCCGCGGATCTCCCCGCCTTTGCTCAGCCACAGGGAAAGGGCCTCCCGCTCGAGAGTGATATGAATCACCTGCATTTCATGGAGCTTAAGCGGCTGTTGGAGCAGCAGCGTCAAAGTGGTATCGGTCAGATCGTCCGGCAATTCGTAATGGGGTTTCCGGGCGAACATACCGCTCTGGCGGCTGACCCTCAGGGCCGTTTTATCGCTTTGCTGCTGTTGCAGCTGGATGCGGCGCTGGGTAATGGCCCCGAGCTGGTTGAGCATCTCCTGCTGTCCCCAGGCGTGCCCGGTCATCAATACGTCCAGCTGCTGCTGCATCAGGTTCATACCGCTGGCGTCATGCCACAGGCAATCTTTCAGCAGGATCAGATCGATGGGAGCAACCGCATCGCGGCCGCTGAACAGGGCGCTGGCCTGCAGCAGGCGAATGGCTTTTTTCCAGCGGCGGTCAGACACGTAGGGAGCGCCCGGCAGGGTATCCAGCTGTTGGCGCAGCATAAAGACCAGGTCGAACACCGCATCCGGTAGCGTGATTTTGCCGATATCATGCTGCCACTGCTGGTACTCTTCGTCCGTAACCTGCAGCGTGGCGGGCACCGGGTTGTCGTTCTCATTCTGCTGGGTAATCAGCAGCGAGCGAAAGTTCGCTTTGTCCTGTACTTTGTCGAGCCACAGGCGGATCAGCATGCGGTCATACAGGGCTTCCAGGCTGCTGTCGGCTTCGGGCAGTTCGTTGGAGGCGGCCACCAGCAGGCGCATCGGGATTTTCTCTTCATGCGCACCATTCCGGAACCGACGTTCGTTGATGGCGGTCAGCAGGGTATTCAGGATCGCCGGGCCGGCTTTCCAGATCTCATCGAGAAAAACGATCTCTGCTTCCGGGAGATAGCCCGCCGTCAGACGTTCATAGCGCCCTTCATCTTTTAATGCCTGAATCGAAAGTGGGCCAAAGACCTCTTCCGGAGTTGAAAAACGGGTCATCAGGTATTCAAATGCCCGGGCATGCTGAAAAGCGAATTTCAGGCGGCGGGCTATCAGGCTTTTGGCAATGCCGGGCGGGCCCAGTAGAAAGACACTTTCGCCGCTCAGCGCCGCCAGTAAACAGAGGCGGATGGCGTGGCTGCGTTCAAACAGCCCTTTTTCCAGCGCGCTGCTGAGGCGGGAAATTCTTTCTGCTAATAAATGAGTGTGAGCCATAATTGTTTTGCATCCTTTCGCCGTAGAGTCGGCTAATTGAAGCGAGTATAGACGTTTCGGTCAGGGCTGGTAATAGACTGAACTGCGGTGCTATTTTCTTTGCGCTATGTTAATGCGGTTGCATTTAGGGGTACGATTTTGCGATTAATCGTGCATACTGTGCGCCTTTTGTGGGCCAAGGGACTAAGCACACATTTGTTATATAAACGAAAAAGACTAGTCTATGAGCACTGATAATAAGCAATCATTACCCGCAATAACGCTCGCGGCGATTGGGGTTGTCTACGGTGATATCGGCACCAGCCCGCTTTATACGCTTCGTGAATGTCTGTCCGGCCAGTTTGGTTTTGGTGTTGAACGTGACGCTGTATTTGGTTTTTTGTCACTTATCTTCTGGCTGCTGATCCTGGTTGTTTCTGTTAAATATCTCTCTTTCGTGATGCGGGCTGATAACGCCGGCGAAGGCGGGATCCTGACGCTGATGTCACTCGCCGGGCGCCACACGTCCGCCAGAATGACCTCGTTCCTGGTCATCATTGGCCTGGTTGGCGGCAGCTTTTTCTTCGGAGAAGTGGTGATCACGCCAGCTATCTCGGTGCTATCGGCGATAGAGGGGCTTGAGATTATCGCGCCGCAGCTTGATGCATGGGTTGTGCCGCTGGCCATCATTGTCCTGACGCTACTGTTTGTGATCCAGAAGCACGGTACCGGGCTGGTGGGGAAACTCTTCGCGCCGATTATGCTGTCCTGGTTCCTGATCCTTGCGGCGCTGGGGTTACGCAGCATTATTGCCAACCCGGACGTACTGCACGCGCTGAACCCTCTCTGGGCGGTCAACTTCTTCCTTGAATACAAGATGGTGTCGTTTGTGGCGCTGGGTGCGGTGGTGCTTTCTATTACCGGCGTTGAAGCGCTGTATGCGGATATGGGCCACTTCGGTAAACTGCCTATTCGCGTGGCCTGGTTTTCTGTGGTGCTGCCGTCGCTGGTGCTGAACTACTTTGGCCAGGGCGCGCTGTTGCTTAAAAATCCGGAAGCGATTAAAAACCCGTTCTTCCTGCTGGCACCGGACTGGGCGCTAGTACCGATGCTTATCCTCGCAACGCTGGCCACCGTGATTGCCTCTCAGGCGGTCATCTCCGGCGTGTTTTCCCTGACGCGTCAGGCCGTGCGCCTGGGCTATCTCTCGCCAATGCGCATCATCCATACCTCGGAGATGGAGTCGGGCCAGATTTATATTCCTTTCATTAACTGGCTGCTCTATACCGCAGTTGTCATCGTTATCGTCAGCTTTGAACATTCCAGTAACCTGGCGGCGGCATACGGTATTGCCGTTACCGGTACGATGGTGCTGACCTCCATTCTCTCCACCACCGTGGCGTACCGAAACTGGCACTGGAATAAATTCCTCGTGGGGATGATTCTGGTGGGCTTCCTGTGCATTGACGTGCCGTTGTTCTCCGCGAACCTCGACAAGATTGTCTCCGGTGGCTGGCTGCCGCTGACGCTGGGTCTGGTGATGTTCATTGTGATGACCACCTGGAAGAGTGAGCGCTTCCGACTGCTGCGCCGGATGCATGAACACGGTAATTCTCTCGAGGCGATGATCGCCTCGCTGGAGAAATCGCCGCCGGTACGCGTGCCGGGCACGGCGGTGTACATGTCCCGTGCGTTGAACGTCATTCCGTTCGCGCTGATGCACAATCTTAAGCACAACAAGGTCCTGCATGAGCGGGTGATCCTGCTGACGCTGCGCACCGAAGATGCGCCGTATGTGCATAACGTCCGTCGGGTGCAGATAGAGCAGCTCTCGCCGACCTTCTGGCGGGTGGTGGCTAGCTACGGCTGGCGTGAAACCCCGAATGTGGAAGAGGTGTTCCACCGCTGTGGGTTGGAGGGCTTAAGCTGTCGGATGATGGAAACCTCCTTCTTTATGTCGCACGAGTCGCTGATTATCGGCAAACGCCCCTGGTATCTGCGCCTGCGTGGCAGGCTCTATCTTATCCTCCAGCGTAATGCCCTGCGTGCGCCCGACCAGTTCGAAATCCCGCCTAACCGTGTGATTGAGTTAGGCACTCAGGTCGAGATTTAATATCCTCTCCAGTCTGATGTCCTCACCCCAACCCTCTCCCACAGGGAGAGGGTGCAAACCTAAAAAACGGTAACCAGAGGGTTACCGTTTTGCATTTACCTCCTCCCGCATTTCACTTAGCGAAACGTTTCGACGACGATCACAAATCTGCAACGCCATGGTGGTTTTCTGTTCATCGGTAAGATTAAACTTATCTCAGCGAAACGTTTCGCTGGTGGAGCAGAAAAATGAAGAAAGGCACGGTACTTAATTCTGAAATCTCATCGGTTATCTCCCGTCTGGGGCATACCGATATGCTGGTAGTTTGTGACGCAGGCTTACCGGTTCCGCGCAGCACCACCCGTATCGATATGGCGTTAACGCAGGGCGTTCCCTCGTTTATGCAGGTATTGGGCGTGGTGACGGCGGAGATGCAGGTTGAGTCAGCCATTCTGGCGGCGGAAATCAAACAGCATAATCCGCAGCTCCACGAAACGTTGCTGGGTCATATCGAGCAGCTGCAACAACACCAGGGCACCACCATAAAAATTAATTACATAACGCACGAACAGTTCAAACAACACACCGCTGACAGCCAGGCGGTGATTCGCAGCGGGGAGTGTTCCCCGTATGCGAATATTATTCTCTGTGCTGGCGTCACCTTCTGAGGTCACCATGGACGCACTCCTGCAACTGAAAGGGATCGATAAATCGTTCCCGGGTGTTAAAGCCCTCTCCGGCGCAGCGCTGAATGTCTACGCCGGTCGCGTGATGGCGCTGGTCGGTGAAAACGGCGCCGGCAAATCCACCATGATGAAAGTGCTGACCGGCATTTATATGCGCGATGCCGGTTCGCTGCTGTGGCTGGGTAAAGAAACCACCTTTAACGGTCCCAAATCCTCTCAGGAAGCGGGTATCGGCATCATTCATCAGGAATTGAACCTGATCCCGCAGCTGTCGATTGCGGAGAACATCTTCCTCGGACGTGAGTTCGTTAATCGCTTTGGCAAAATCGACTGGAAACAGATGTATGCCGAAGCCGATAAACTGCTGGCGAAGCTGAATCTGCGCTTTAAGAGCGATCGGCTGGTGGGCGAATTGTCGATTGGCGATCAGCAGATGGTCGAAATTGCCAAGGTGCTGAGCTTCGAATCCAAAGTCATCGTCATGGATGAACCGACCGATGCGCTGACCGACACCGAAACCGACTCCCTGTTCCGGGTGATTCGCGAGCTGAAAGCCCAGGGGCGCGGCATTGTTTACATCTCCCACCGTATGAAAGAGATCTTCGAGATTTGCGATGACGTGACGGTTTTCCGCGACGGGCAGTTTATTGCCGAACGCGAAGTGGCCACGCTGACCGAAGACTCGCTGATTGAGATGATGGTGGGGCGCAAGCTCGAAGACCAGTATCCACGTATTGCTAAGGCGCCGGGTGATATCCGCCTGAAGGTCGATAACCTGTGTGGCCCTGGCGTGCATGACGTTACCTTTACCCTGCGTCAGGGCGAAATCCTCGGCGTGGCGGGGTTAATGGGGGCCGGACGTACTGAGCTGATGAAAGTCCTGTATGGCGCCCTGTCGCGTACCAGCGGCTACGTCACCCTCGATGGTCATGAAGTTGTCACCCGGTCACCGCAGGATGGGCTGGCGAACGGCATCGTCTATATCTCCGAAGACCGTAAGCGCGATGGTCTGGTGCTGGGGATGTCGGTGAAAGAGAACATGTCGCTGACCGCGCTGCGCTACTTCAGCCGCAGCGGTGGTAGCCTGAAACATAAAGATGAACAGCAGGCGGTAAGTGATTTCATTCGCCTGTTTAACGTCAAAACCCCGTCAATGGAACAGGCTATCGGTCTGCTTTCCGGCGGTAATCAGCAGAAAGTGGCAATTGCCCGCGGCCTGATGACGCGGCCTAAAGTGCTGATCCTCGATGAGCCAACCCGCGGTGTTGACGTTGGGGCGAAGAAAGAGATTTATCAGCTCATTAACCAGTTTAAGGCTGACGGGTTGAGCATCATTCTGGTCTCTTCCGAGATGCCAGAGGTATTAGGCATGAGCGATCGCATTATCGTCATGCATGAAGGGCATCTCGGCGGTGAATTCACTCGCGAGCAGGCCACCCAGGAAGTTCTGATGGCTGCCGCTGTGGGCAAGCTTAATCGCGTGAATCAGGAGTAAGAAGATGACTACCCAGGCTATTTCTGGACGCCGATATTTCACTAAGGCATGGCTGCTGGAACAAAAATCGTTGATTGCGCTGCTGGTGCTGATCGCGATTGTATCCACCATGAGCCCGAACTTTTTTACCGTGAATAACCTGTTCAACATTCTTCAGCAAACATCGGTGAACGCCATTATGGCGGTCGGGATGACGCTGGTGATCCTGACCTCGGGTATCGATCTGTCCGTCGGTTCCCTGCTGGCGCTCACCGGCGCGATTGCGGCTTCAATTGTAGGGATTGAAGTCAACGCGCTGGTGGCCGTGGCGGCTGCACTGGCGGCAGGTACAGCGATTGGTGCCGTTACCGGAATGATTGTGGCGAAAGGGCGTGTGCAGGCTTTTATCGCCACCCTGGTGATGATGCTGCTGCTGCGTGGCGTGACGATGGTTTACACCAACGGCAGTCCGGTCAATACCGGCTTTACCGACAACGCGGACCTGTTTGGCTGGTTCGGTATTGGTCGTCCGCTGGGCATCCCGACCCCGGTCTGGATCATGGGCCTGGTGTTCCTGGCGGCGTGGTACATGCTGCATCACACGCGCCTGGGTCGTTATATCTATGCGCTGGGCGGTAACGAATCGGCGACGCGTCTGTCCGGGATCAGCGTTAATAAAGTCAAAATTATCGTGTATTCCCTGTGCGGCCTGCTGGCTTCGCTGGCGGGGATTATCGAAGTGGCGCGTCTCTCCTCGGCGCAGCCGACCGCAGGGACAGGCTATGAGCTGGATGCCATCGCGGCGGTGGTGCTGGGCGGAACCAGTCTGGCAGGCGGTAAAGGCCGGATTATTGGTACGCTGATTGGGGCACTGATCCTCGGCTTCCTGAACAATGGTTTGAATTTGTTAGGTGTTTCTTCCTATTACCAGATGATCGTCAAAGCGGTAGTGATTTTGCTGGCGGTACTGGTAGACAACAAAAAACAGTAACTGACAACACTACAGGACATCTTTGATATGAACATGAAAAAACTGGCTACCTTGGTTTCTGCTGTCGCGCTGAGCGCAACCGTGAGTGCTAATGCTATGGCGAAAGACACCATCGCGCTGGTGGTTTCTACCCTGAACAACCCGTTCTTCGTCTCCCTGAAGGATGGCGCGCAGAAAGAAGCAGATAAACTGGGCTACAACCTGGTGATCCTCGATTCTCAGAACAACCCGGCGAAAGAGCTGGCTAACGTTCAGGACCTGACCGTTCGTGGCACTAAAATTCTGCTGATTAACCCGACCGATTCCGACGCAGTGGGTAATGCCGTGAAGATGGCAAACCAGGCCAACATCCCGGTCATCACCCTTGATCGCGTTGCGGCGAAAGGCGAAGTGGTCAGCCACATTGCTTCTGATAACGTGCTGGGCGGTAAAATTGCCGGTGACTACATCGCGAAGAAAGCAGGCGAAGGTGCCAAAGTTATCGAACTGCAGGGTATCGCCGGGACATCCGCTGCCCGCGAACGTGGCGAAGGTTTCCAGCAGGCAGTTGCTGCACACAAGTTTAACGTGCTGGCCAGCCAGCCGGCTGACTTTGACCGCACGAAAGGTCTGAACGTCATGCAGAACCTGCTGACCGCACACCCGGACGTTAAGGCTGTATTTGCTCAGAACGACGAAATGGCGCTGGGCGCGCTGCGTGCTCTGCAAACTGCCGGTAAAACCGATGTGATGGTTGTTGGATTTGACGGTACGCCAGATGGTGAAAAAGCGGTAAATGATGGCAAACTGGCGGCGACCATTGCCCAGCTTCCTGACCAGATTGGCGCAAAAGGCGTTGAAACGGCAGATAAAGTGCTGAAGGGCGAGAAAGTTCAGGCTAAATATCCAGTTGACCTGAAACTGGTCATCAAGCAGTAATATGCGATTCAGGCAGCCAATGGCTGCCTGAGGGACAACATATAAAGAAAAGAGTGGCATACGCCACCGGATGTGAGCCCGGTGGCACTCTCTGATGGACACGCCAAATATGAAAACTGCAGGTAAGCTCGTCGTCCTTGGCAGTATTAATGCCGATCACATTCTCAACCTTGAATCGTTCCCGACGCCGGGCGAAACGGTGACGGGCAATCGCTACCAGGTCGCCTTTGGCGGCAAGGGCGCTAACCAGGCGGTCGCCGCCGGGCGCAGCGGGGCAGACATCGCCTTTATTGCCTGTACGGGCGATGACGACACCGGTGAGCGCGTGCGCAAGCAGCTGGAGAGCGACAATATCGATATCGCGCCGGTAAGCGTCGTTCAGGACGAATCTACCGGGGTGGCGCTGATTTTTGTCAACGCTGAAGGGGAGAATGTTATCGGTATTCATGCGGGTGCGAACGCGGCGCTGACGGTTGAACGCGTCGAGGCGCAGCGCGACAGTATCGCGGGTGCCGAAGCCCTGCTGATGCAGCTGGAGTCGCCGGTAGAAAGTGTGCTGGCGGCGGCAACCATTGCTCATGAAAATCATACCACTGTCGTACTGAACCCCGCGCCTGCCCGTGTATTATCAGACGAGCTTCTGGCGCTGGTGGACATCATCACCCCTAACGAAACCGAAGCCGAAAAGCTGACGGGCATTCGCGTTGAAAATGATGACGACGCGGCGCGTGCGGCAAAAGCCTTGCATGATAAAGGCATCGGTACAGTCATCATTACGCTTGGTAGCCGTGGCGTCTGGGCCAGCGTCAATGGCGATGGACGTCGAGTGCCAGGCTTTAAAGTGCAGGCGATCGACACCATTGCGGCAGGCGATACCTTTAATGGCGCGCTGGTAACAGCGCTGCTGGAAGGCGAACCGCTGGACAAGGCGATCCGTTTTGCCCATGCGGCTGCGGCTATTGCCGTAACCCGTACCGGCGCGCAGCCTTCTGTTCCCTGGCGCAATGAGATCGACGAATTTTTAAGTCAGCAGAGGTAACGTTTGGCCACAATGAAAGATGTCGCCCGCGTGGCGGGCGTCTCTACTTCAACAGTTTCCCATGTTATTAATAAGGATCGCTTCGTCAGTGAGCCGATTCGGGAGAAGGTCGAAGCCGCCGTTAAATCCCTCAACTATGCGCCTTCCGCCCTGGCGCGCAGTCTGAAGCTCAATCAGACGCGCACCATTGGTATGCTCATCACCGCCAGTACCAATCCCTTTTACTCCGAGCTGGTGCGCGGCGTAGAGCGTAGCTGTTTTGAGCGCGGCTACAGCCTGGTATTGTGCAATACTGAAGGTGATGAACAGCGGATGAACCGCAATCTGGAGACGCTGATGCAAAAACGCGTCGACGGGTTATTGCTGCTGTGCACCGAAACGCATCAACCCTCGCCAGAGATCATGCAGCGCTACCCTTCCGTTCCGACGGTGATGATGGACTGGGCACCGTTCGACGGCACCAGTGATCTGATCCAGGATAACTCGCTGCTGGGCGGCGACATGGCGACGCAGCATCTGATTGATAAAGGCTACACCCGCATCGCCTGCATTACCGGCCCGTTGGATAAAACCCCTGCCCGCCTGCGTCTGGAAGGTTTTCTGGTCGCGATGGCTCGCGCCGGTTTACCGGTGCCTGACGGCTTTCAAATCACCGGTGACTTTGAGTTTAGCGGTGGGTTTGAGGCAATGCAGTCGCTACTGGCGTGGAAAGAGCGCCCGCAGGCAGTCTTTATTGGTAACGATGCAATGGCCGTGGGGGCATATCAGGCGTTGTATCAGGCGGGATTACGTATCCCGGACGATATCGCCGTGGTGGGATATGACGATATCGAACTGGCGCGTTATATGACGCCGCCGCTCACCACCATCCATCAGCCTAAAGATGAGCTGGGCGAGCTGGCCATTGATGTGCTGATCCACCGTATCGCTCAACCCGCTCTGCAGCAACAGCGGCTGCAACTGACGCCTGTGCTGATGGAGCGCGGGTCGGTTTAGCGTTCTACTGTTCCGGGGCGGCAAGCAGCGCCTGGCAGGCTGCCATGGCGCGCGGCCCGTCACTGTCCTGAATGGCATCGACGATGGACTGGTGTAAATCCAGCTTCACCACTTCATCCTGGGTAATCGAGGTGAAGTAGGTTTGGTATATAGAATGAAAGAGGGAGGCGAAAGAGTTCAGGAACGGATTACCACTCATTTCATACACATGCTCGTGCCATGCCATATCCACTTCGATCCAGCGCTCCCGGTTAAAATGCTTTTTCAGATGAACCATCTCATCCATTAGCGTATTTAATCGCGCTTTCTGTTCTGCCGTGCCGAACGTGGCCGCCAGTAGACAAGCCTGCGGCTCCAGACTGACGCGCATAATCAGGAAGTGGTCGATGACCTGCTGAAAGTTATCCTCTGTCATCCACCACGAGAGCAGTTCCTGATCGAGGAAGTTCCAGTTGCCCTGAGGCATTACCCGCGTACCAATGCGCGGACGAGGGAGCACCATCCCTTTCGCTGTTAATGTCTTCACCGCTTCACGAACGGCCGTACGGCTTACACCAAACTGCTCGCCCAGTTCCATTTCACCCGGCAAAATACTTCCGGGCATGTATTCACCTGTCAGGATCCGCTGTGCCAGTTTCTCTGCCAGCACATATGAAAGGTTCTTTTGTGCCGCCAGCTGTTGCGCGCTCAAGGACATAACGCCTATTCCTTAATTCTTAATACCCTTAAGTATGCCACCTGCACGGACAATGTGGTTGCAAAAACAGCAATCAGCACCGTTTGTGGCGTAAAGATAAGCGCCTTGGTGAAAAATAACGCGGTTGGTTATTTTTTTTAGATTTACACTTGTCACCGTCAGAGAATTGCCTATAATGCGCCTCCACTGACACGGAACAACGGATTACAAACCGCCGTGACAGCAGGCTTCAGAGATGAACGCCGACAGAGAAAAGCGAAAAATAAACGCTTGACTCTGAATGAGGAAAGCGTAATATACGCCACCTCGCAACGGTGAGCTCAACGCCGCGTTGCACTGCTCTTTAACAATTTATCAGACAATCTGTGTGGGCACTCAAAGTGACATGGATTCTTAACGTCGCAAGACGAAAAATGAATACCAAGTCTCTGAGTGAACATACGTAATTCATTACGAAGTTT